>JAFGOU010000185.1 GCA_016926315.1 Chitinispirillaceae bacterium | reverse complement strand
GCCCGGTTTCCGCCTGTTTCCTCACACCGCCGCTATCGGCCGGCAGAGTGACGCGGTTTTTAAATACCGGCCCATCACCTTTGCCGACCGCCCTCATTTTTCGGCGGGATTCATGCTGGTCGGGCCCGACGGGCAACAAATACGGGAGCTTTTTAATATCGAATTGCTCACCTATTTCGAAAAACTCAAGGGGATTTGCGTCGAAGGCTTCGGCACCGAACTGCTGATCTACTATTACCGGAAAGTGGTGGGCGCAGCGGATTACCCCCGGTTTTACGGTAATGCCCGGTCCATCTTCCAGCTTTTTCTCCACCGCAGCACGGCAGGCAAAACCGGATAACCGCGGTTGTCGGATTTATCATTGGCTCGGGATATATTTTTTCGTTGCCGGATGATACCACATCACGACCATCATCACAGGAGAAGCGGCTTCATGCGAAACGATTTTCTGATATTCGGTTCCCCTGACATCGGCCGTGAGGAGATCGATGAGGTCCTTGCCACCATACGGTCCGGCTGGCTGGGAACCGGTCCCAAGACCCAGCGGTTTGAACAGGAGTTTGCCGGATACCTCGGCGCACCGCAGTGTGTCGCGGTCAGTTCCTGCACCGCGGCGCTTCATCTTTCCATGATTGCGGCGGGAATCGGTCCGGGCCACGAGGTGATCGTGCCCGCCATGACGTTCTGCGCAACGGCAAACGCGGTCATCCACGCCGGTGCAACGCCGGTATTCGTCGATATCGAACTTCACGGCATGACCATCGACCCTGCCGATGTCGCGCGTAAAATAACGCCGAGGACCCGCGCCATAGTACCGGTGCATTTTCACGGCAGGCCGGCGGCCATGGATGCGCTGCGCGCGCTTGCACGGCGGCACCATCTTGTCATTATCGACGATGCCGCTCATGCCGTTGAAGCCCGGTACAAGGGGAAAACCATGGGACAGCTCGGTGACCTCACCTGCTTCAGTTTTTACATCACCAAAAACATGACCACGGTCGAGGGCGGCATGATCGCGACCGCAAACAGGGAGTGGGCCGACCGCATCAAGGTGCTTGCCCTTCACGGCATGAGCCAGGACGCATGGGCCCGGTTTTCCGATGCGGGGTATAAGCATTACGAGGTCATTGCCGCCGGATTCAAATACAACATGACCGACCTGCAGGCGTCGTTCGGTCTGCATCAGCTGCAAAGGCTTGAAGCCAACCTGGTGCGACGCGAGGCAATCTGGAACGCTTATAACGAAGCGTTTCGCGGGTTGCCGCTCGTTCTGCCGTCCGATCCTGATCCCGGTATGCGCCACAGCCGCCACCTTTATGCCGTGCGGACGACCCCGGACGCGGGTGTGACCCGCGACGACCTCATGGAACAGCTATACAAGAGGAATATCGGCTCCGGCGTCCACTATTCCGCGTTGCACCTGCACCGTTTTTACCGGGAACGATACGGGTATAAACCGGGCGATTTCCCGAACGCCGAAGCGGTCGGCGCAACGACCCTGTCGCTCCCGCTCTCAACAGCCATGACCGATGCGGATGTCGGGGAGGTGATCGGCGCGGTCAGGGAGAGCCTGAAAAAGTAGGGTTCGTCCGCGGCGTTCCTGGAGTATTTTATCCGAATTCCTCTTTCCCCTTGTAATCGCTATCGTGGTACACTATAATCTCTGGTAGGGTGACCGGTTCCCTTAATCTGAGACGGAACAACCGGTTATCGTGCTTATTGCTCTAAAGGATATTCCCGTGGCGGCAAACCCCCTTTCAAAGTTCGTTCAGGTCGAAGAACGCAACGATGGCGTCTATATCAAAATCAGCCGGACGGAAAAAGAGCGTGTCAAGCTTGAAGAGATGATCAATATCCTCGACCAGAACATGGTCCTCAACTATGACGAGACCAGAATAGGGGAAGTGTATAGCCACGCGCGGGGCGCCTTCGAGAAAATCGGCCCGCTGTTCGAATACTACGATCCTGAAGCGGAACAATACCTCCAGTTCAGTATCACCCACGAGCGGGTGACGCTGTCGATACTGCCTTCCGCCTCGGCCGCGGGAGTCCTTTTTACCGAAAAAAAACTCGCCTATTTCCTGCTCAGGAAGGGCGTGCGGCACGGGATTGACCTTGAAATGCTGAAGAAAATCGCCATAGAGCAGCCGTATAAGACGACCGTTGAAGTCGCGGCCGCCACCAAACCGGTGCCGGGCGAGGACGCATCGCTTGAATATCTCGTGTCCATCTCGCCGGACGCGAGGCCCCAGATACGGCAGGATGGCAAGGTCGACTACCGGGAGATAAAAAGTTTTTCTTCGGTTGCGGCAAAACAGGTGATCGCGAGAAAAAAGCCCTTCACGCCGGGAACGCCCGGTACCGCCATAAACGGCGAACCCCTGCCGGCCGCACCGGGCAAGGATCTGCCCATGCCCCTGGGCCGTAATACCGAAATGTCGTCCGACGGCACCCAGCTTATCGCCAGTAAGGCCGGGATCGTCAGCGAGGAGAACGGGCTCATCAATGTTATTGAGCTTCTCGATATCCAGAAAGACGTTGATTTCAGCACAGGGAACATCAAGTACAGCGGCGATGTGATGGTCCACGGCAACGTCCTGTCCGGATTTACCGTTGAGGCGGAAGGGTCGGTACATATCAAGGGCGAAGTGGAGTCTGCGAAGATCATATCGCGTAACAGCGACGTGCACATCGATCGCGGCATCATCGGCAGAGGGGAGACGCAGATTACCGCGAAGAAAAGCATTCACGTGGCATTCGCCCAGGACGCGACGCTTTCGACCGAGGGCTCGATCACGGTTGAAAAATACCTGCTCAATTGCGACGCGACCTGTTTCAGCCTGCAGAGCAAGGACAATCACGGAAGCATCATCGGCGGGGTGGTCCGTGCCGAGAAATTCATCCAGGTTGGCCATCTCGGTGCGGAAAAGGGGAATAAAACACAGATTACGCTGTTCGATAAAGAGCGCACGCTTCTTCAGGGCAAACTCAGGGAGCTTGTCGAACTCGACAAGAAACTTGCCGTCGAAATCGAGCCAGTAGAAAAACAGCTTAAAACGAAATCGGATCTTCTGAAAAAATTTCAGGGTGCGGCGACGGCCCGACAGCTGGCCGAGGTAAAAAAATGGATCGACGCCTATAACGGCATCAACACGAAAATCAAATATGTACACCAGAAAATGGAAGAACTGAAGCAGAAAATCGACCAGACCAGTACCAGAAGTTATGACGGGTTTGTCAAGGTTGCCGGCACGGTATGGCAGGGGGTGGAACTGGAACTCTACGGCCGTTATTTCAACGTCGGCGACACCATGACCAACGCCCGTTTCAGGCTCAATAAGGCGGAGATCGAATATGGCACATGAACAACGGTCCGACCGCGGCCGGCTTGTCATTGAAAAACGCATGGAGTATATATGGGCGATCCTTCCCGAAAGCATCGCGGCGCAGGATTATACAACGGTGGAGGAGGCGATCGAGAAGAACCTTGCCGGGGAAAACGACCGGGTGGTCATCGATTTTATCAACGTCCACGCGCTTTACAGCTCGGGACTGGGGATACTTATCCGGCTCCAGAAACGGGTGGAAAAGACCGGCGGCGTAATTGCTCTTGTAAATGTTTCGCAGAAGATCGAGGACATGCTCGTGTCGCTCCATCTTGACAAGGTATTCCCGTTATACAGTACCGATATCGAATTTGAGATCTCGCGGGACGACCTCTGGGGCCGCCGGATGGCGGAACGGAAAGAGGATTTTCTCTTTTTTTTCCAGGTGGAAAAAAACCTCTGCCGCATCACCCTTTCCGGAGAGATGGTGTCGGGTCGCGATATGAGTCCCTGCCGCCAGTTTGTCCCGGACCCCGGGATACGCCATTTCATCCTCGACCTGAGCTTCCTCGAGGCCATGGACTCCAGCGGCGCCGGCATATTCATGAACATGCTGCATCAGATCAGGCAGCACGGGGGAAGGTGCCATGCGTTCGGTACGGTAAAGGAGGTACGGCAGGTGCTCACGTTTCTCGGCGCCGAACAGTTTTTAACGTTTTTGGGGAGTGAAAAGGACGCGCTTGCCGGATTGTTCGCATGAGCGCAAATCAAACGCCCTCCCCCGTCACGGGAGAGGGCGGGATCGATGGAAACCGGGCCGGGCCGGCCCGTTACTTTTTCCTGAATTCGTCGGTAAGATATTCGAACGTAAAGAACCGGTCCTTGCTGCCGTCCGTAATGAGCGTGTCATAAGGTTTCTTTTTGTCGTTTTTCACCCACGCTTGCTTGCTGCCCTTCATCATAAGGTTCCAGTAGGTCTCCTTGAAGCATTTTTCGTTCTTGACCGCGAGCAGGATGGTGTCGCCTTTGACGCCATAGGTGCCTGAAGAGATGAAATGCCAGTCTTCCTTGAGTGTAGGAGAGGTCTTTCCCTGCATTGACTCCTCCATCTCAAACGTACCCTCTTTTAAAAACGTCACCCGTTTTTTCTCAACGGCATTGGCGGTATTCTGCGTGAGTTTTTTGGTCACCGACCAGGTGCCGGAAAGCTGAGAAAGGACTTTCCGGGCGTTTTCTTCATCCTTGACAAGAACAGGCATGAGGGAATCGAGTTCGTCGACGAAGCGCACCGCCTGAATATACCAGTTCTTTTTAATGAAGGAATCGGCGATTCCGAGCAGGCTGTCGGCCTCTTTAAGCTGGAGGCCTGAAAGACCCTTCTTCTTTTCGGAAAGTTGCGTGTACAGGCCGTCGACATGTTCCTTTTTTGCCTGCGTGATCTCCGCGTACCATTGCTCAGCCGCGGCGGTCCTTACCTTCAGGGAGTCTATGCTCGTTCGTAACAGGCGTCCGTTGCTGGTACGTTTTCCCGCTTTCGCCTGCGAAAGGTGGACGCGGATCGATGAGAGAAGGCTGTCGGGAGTACCGCTTGTTTCCAGGGCCTGGAGCCGCGATTCAAAGGCTTCGATCGAATTCTTGCCTCCGCCGCAACTAGACAAAACGACCGCTACGGCAAAAAACGCGCACAGTACCAGCGAACTGCGGATCATGACGTTCATACAATTCCTCCGGAAAAGGGTGCATGACAAGAAAGGGCCTCGTAATTAAAGGGAAATTAATGTGGGAAAGCCGCAGTGTCAATCACTATAAAAAGGCTGCTGTTTTGCTGCGGTAAGGTCCTCAGGAATAAAGGAGCGGAACAAGGTCGTTATACCCGGGGAACCCGCCGATGGATTCAATGGCCTGCATTGAAATGCCACGCTCTCGGAGAGGCAGGATAACCTCCGCATGCAGGTCCGGTATCGAGGTGACGAGGATTTCGCTGCCTGCGGTGCCCCTGGCGCGGACATCGCGAAGAATCGCCGGCAGAAGCGCCGTAGAACCGAGCGGCAGCTCCGAGACGCCTTCAGGATAGCGCAGTGCGAGATCGCCGTTTATGGCGGTGACGATCCGAAACGACTGTTTCGCAGGCAGGATGATTTCGGCGGCGCGCCGGAACAGATAGTGTTCGAGCGCGAAATAGCGGCAGGCGATACAAAATGAGCGGCAATGACCGTTTTCCTCAAGAACGACCGGAGGGATGAGGCCGGTTCCCCGTGCGCGTGAATCAAGCACCTTCAGGGCGTCATGCACGTGCAGGGTCCGCGGGGTGCCGGTGCGGTCAACCCGTCCCCAGTCATACAGCCGCAATGTCGTGTCCGACGTCTCCTGAACTTCATAAATGAGGGAGCCTTCCAGGATTGCATGGACCGTGCCGCCGGGGACAAAAACCAGATCACCGGTTTTGACCGGCGTGAAGCGGAGAAGGCGGTCGAGCGTTGCGGTTTCTATCGCGCGGAGTATCTCTTCTTTCGTAACGTCCTTGTTAAAACCGGTGATGATTCTGGCGTTGTCGGAGGCGTTGACAACGTACCAGCACTCCGTCTTGCCGAATTCACCCCACCCGTAGGTACGTGCATGGCGGTCGTCCGGGTGCACCTGGACCGAAAGCCGGTCCCGGGCATCGATAAATTTATTCAAAAGGGGAAAGGTTCCGATGGTTGCCATTTTTCCCGTGAGCGAAAGGCCTGCTTCGGTCATGAGACGGGTGAGGGGAGCACCCTTCAAAGGACCGCGGCAGACCCTCGACTGGTCGGCGCCGTGGCTGACGATTTCCCATGATTCGCCGATGACGCTTCCCTGCGGAAGCCGCCGGTTCAAGCGACTGCCGAGGGCAGTACCCCCCCATATCCGTTCTTTATAAATTGGTTCGAAGAAAAGAGGTTCTTCCGGCAACGTCACGGTGCATTTTTCTCGCGATCGAGAATTTCGGCGGAGAAATCCTCGTAGGTTTTGTAGTAGTAGCCTTCAAAGACGATATTGAATTTCAGCGTATCGAAAATATAGTTGATGTAGTCGTTTGAGGAAATGATATAAATGGCTCCGCCTTTTCGTTTTACCTTGTTCAGGTTGTATGCAAGCGCTCCGATACCGCCGCTGCAGATAAAGGTCACCTCGTCAAGGTTGAAGACGATATAGACATGCCCTTCGTCAATGATCCGGTGGATTTCCTGGTCGAGATAGCGGGCATTTTCCCAGTCGATGCGTCCGGCAGGTTTAATAATTTTGAATTTACCGACATCCGATACCGACAGCTCCATACCATCCTCCACCAGAATAAGGTTTGCTCGCCTATTTCAACTCCCTGAATTCTCCGTCATCGATGTCCTCGCCGCGGGCATCGAAACGCCGGGCCTCGCCATTTCGGCGGTGCCCTTCAGGACCTTTCCGCGTGATAATAAAGACACCCCGGACCAACCGGTACAGGATAACGCCGATAATAGTCCAGAAAACCAGTTTGAGGAGCATCACCATTCATCCATTTGAAAAGGATACGGTAGAGAGGTATTTTCCCTTTCCTGCCTGCGCGTGAAAGAGCGGGCATGAGTATGAATGAATAATAATAATTGCTCGACCAAACCGTATATTCATATTATCATAAAAACCATTATTGTGCATCAGTTACCGTATCTTTTTCCCGGAGGAGCCGTCCATGAGTGTCGATATTGCCCAGCTTAATGAAAAGATCAAGGAAGAGAGCAGTTTTGTCACCATTCTGAAGTCCGAAATCGGCAAGGTCATTGTAGGGCAGCCCAGAATGATCGATCGCCTGCTTATCGGTCTCCTTACCCGCGGCCATATCCTTCTGGAAGGCGTTCCGGGATTGGCAAAAACACTCGCCATTTCCACCCTGGCAAAAGTCATTGCCACCGGTTTTCGTCGGATACAGTTTACGCCGGACCTCCTGCCTGCCGACCTCGTCGGGACGCTGGTATACAACCAGAAAAGCGGCGAGTTCGTCCCTAAGAAAGGGCCGCTGTTTTCCAATATTATCCTCGCGGATGAAATAAACCGCGCACCCGCGAAGGTCCAGAGTGCACTTCTGGAAGCCATGCAGGAGTGCCAGGTGACCATTGGAGACGTCACCTATCCGCTGGAAGATCCGTTTCTCGTGCTGGCCACCCAGAACCCGATCGAGCAGGAGGGGACCTACCCGCTGCCGGAAGCGCAGGTCGACCGGTTCATGCTCAAGCTCAAGATCGTCTACCCGTCGCGTGAGGAGGAAAAACTCATTCTGCAGCGCATGGCATCGGGAGCGTTGCCTGATGTCAAGAAGGTGATTTCGGTAGAGCGGATACTCAACGCCCGGTCGATCGTGGGCGAAATTTACATGGACCCCAAGGTCGAGGAGTATATCGTCAATATCGTCTTCGCCAGCCGGGAACCGGCTACGGTCGGGCTGGGCGATCTCAAGGACCTGATTGCCTGGGGCGCATCACCCCGTGCCACGCTTTTCCTTACCAGGGCCGCCAGGGCGCATGCCTTTATCCGGGGCCGCGGGTATGTGACGCCCGAAGACGTGAAATCGGTCGGCATGGACGTGCTTCGGCATCGTATCATCGTTACCTATGAGGCGGAAGCTGAAACGATAACCCCGGAAGATATCGTACAAAAGATATTTGACCGCGTCGAGGTCCCCTGATGATATGATTATAACAAACGAATAAAAATATTCTTTTTTCGGAAGCACCTCACGGGGGCGGTTGCCATGCGGTTCTGTCAGATTTTTGTTCCGGTTTGTCTGCTCGTGATTTTATCGGGCAGCCGGGCGATGGTTTGCGCGCAAGGTGAAATACTGTATGACCCGGAAAAAGGGATCATGTTTGTCGATAAAAAGGACACGGCGAAAAAAGGCGTTTCCCCGAAACCCCTCATATCCTTTAAGAAAAAAGGCGGGAAAGGGGACTCTGCGGCCGAGGGCGCGGTGCCCGGGCACCGCGCCTCCACCGACCTGCATGTGGGCAGGAAAAAGGACCCACCGACCCTCTACTTCATGTCCGGAATGGAATATTTCAAGAACGGCGATTATTCCAACGCGCTGAATAATTTTCTCTATGCCGATTCGGTCGGTAAAAAACCGGTCTTCAGGTTGTGGGTAGGAAAGGCCTGGCGCCAGCTTGATAAACCAGAAAAAATGCTTGCCATCATGAGCGAAATAGTATCCAAAGAGCCGGCGTCCGATGTGGCCGATGACGCGCTTTTTGAAATGGCGGCGTATTATCAGGGAATTGACGATTACGATTCTGCGATACACCTCTATACCAAGCTTTCGGAAGGGTACCCGTTCGGAGAGTCCCATTCGACCGGCGAACGTTATATCGACGTGGTCCGTGAGCAGCGGAAACTGATGCGCGCGGAAATGAACAACATGCTCGCGATCCTGGGATACACGAACGAAGAACTGGAGGATAATTACCGCAGCTTTCAGAAAAACCACCGCCTGAAAGAAAACGGTATCGGTGACCGGGCCACCGTAATGGCCGTTAAAAAAATGTACCAGAAGCTGCTTGATCGCGAGATGCAGCACGAGAGAGTCCGGGAACAGGCCAGCCGGTATATCCTGTGGGCCGGGATAGCAGGGGCCGCAGGAAGCATCATCATTTTTCTCTCATTCTGGCTGATGGCCCAGTTGCGGGCAGAAAAGAAACACCTGTCCGAGATACGGAAGAATATCGCGGAACTTGATTCAAAAAGGCTGTGATTACCACCGTGTCGGCCGGATACTGATAAGAAAGCGGGCAACATGATACCCAAGGAAGTGCTGAAAAAGGTCAGACGCATTGAGATCAAGACCAAAAGCGTGGTCGATGCCATATTGTCCGGTCAGTATCACAGCGTGTTCAAGGGCCGGGGCATGGAGTTCTCCGAGGTCCGTTCCTATGTGGAAGGCGATGATATACGAAACATCGACTGGAACGTTACGGCCAGGATGAACACTCTTTACGTTAAAAAACATGTCGAAGAACGAGAGCTGACGGTCATGCTCCTTGTCGATGCGTCGGGGTCCGGCAGTTTCGGGAGCATCAACAAGTTCAAGGGAGAAATGGGGGTGGAACTTTGCGCGCTGCTTGCTTTTTCCGCCATTAAAAACAACGATCGTGTCGGGCTCATCATTTTCACCTCGGAAGTGGAGCGGTATATCCCTCCGCAGAAAGGGAAAAACCATGTGCTCCGGGTGATCAGGGAACTCCTCTATTTCAAGCCGAAGAACAGAGGGACAAACGTCGGCGAGGCGCTCTCCTTTCTGAACCGCGTACAGCGCAGGAAAGCGGTCGTATTTCTGGTATCGGATTTTTTCACCGCCCCGTTCATGGCGCCGCTCAGGGTTACCGCCCGGCGTCATGACCTTGTCGCCATTACCCTTTCCGATCCCCGCGAGAGCAATCTCCCCGATGTCGGACTCATTGAGCTTGAAGACGCGGAGAGGGGGGATACCGTGCTGGTCGATAGCTCGTCGAACGAATTCAGGCAACGGTATAACGCGGAGATGGGAAAGCGTGCCGGCGAAGTGTCGCAACGCTTCAAATCCACCGGGATAGATGAGATCAAGGTTTCGACCGCGACCGATTATGTCGAGCCGCTCGTGAAATTTTTCAAAAAGCGGGAGCGGCTGGCAGGGTAACGGGGGATTGCATAAATGAAGCGGTATCCCTCCGTATCGCACGCGATACGGTGATAGCGCGTCCGCCTTCTTCCAAAATGTTATTTTCCTGTAATGATCGATAAACAAGAGATTAAAAGAGCCGTTACCGTTGTTTACCCCGATGTCGTTACCATCCGCCGGATCGTCCATGCCCATCCCGAACTTTCGGGTCAGGAAAGAAAAACCGCTTCCCTTGTCCGGGCCGAGCTGCGAAAAATCGGCCTGAAACCAGCGTATTTTCTCTCTCGGACCGCCGTCGTCTGCCGCATTGAAAACGGTGTCGGCCCGGTCGTTGTCCTCCGTGCGGACACGGATGCATTGCCGGTTGAAGAAAAAACCGGCCTGCCCTTTGCCTCATGCCGCAGCGGAATCATGCATGCCTGCGGTCACGACATGCACACCGCGATCCTGATTGGTGCGGCACGGGTGCTTGCCGCGAACCGTCACCTTTGGCGCGGCAGCGTGGTTTTTCTTTTTCAACCCTCCGAAGAGGTGGAGCCGGGCGGCGCAATCGGTCTTATAAAGGCCGGCGCCTTTCCGAAAAACGCGAAAGCGGTGTTTGGCCTGCACGTAAATCCGGAGCATCGCACCGGAACCATCGGTATCCGCGGGGGGAGCGATTTTGCCGGTGTGCTCAATTTTGCCGTTACCCTGCGGGGGCGCGGCGGCCATGCCGCCGCGCCGTATGCAACGGTCAACCCGATCCTCTGCGCCGCAAAAATCATCAGCCGGATAGAGCAGGCCGCCGGCCAGAAGACCTATCGGCGGGCGGTAATTGCGGTCGGTACCATCAGCGCCGGCTCCCGGAGCAATATCGTACCGGACCAGGCGACTTTTTCCGGCACCATCCGTTCCCATGCACGCGGCGAGGAGAAACGGCTGCAAAAAAAAGTCAGCGCACTGATTCTTCGCGAGTGCAGACAGAGGGGAGCAACGGCTTCAGTGGTTTTCGAGAGATCCTACCCGCCAAATTGTAACTCGCCGGACATAACCCGTCGTATGTTTTCCGTCTATGCCGGCCTGATCGGACGGAAAAACGTCGTCAAGCGCAAACATCCGGTCTATTATGCAGAGGATTTTGCCTATTATCAGCAGAAAACGCCCGGATTGTTCCTGCATCTCGGGGTGAGGGCATCCGTTCGGGATAACGCACCGGGCCTGCATAATGCCCGGTTCTGTCCTGATGAAAAGGCTATGAAAACCGGAATGATCGCCCACATCGCCTTTGTCGCGGAGATGACCCAAAACGGCCGGTAACGGCTTATTCAACGTATTTGTCTTCGCCTTTTATCAACAGGTCGAGGAACTGCTCGGCGCTCGGCGCGCTGAGCAGTTTTCTGCGCATGTCCTCGTAGGACATGATTCGGGAAAGGGAGGACAGAAGCGCCGTATGGTCGGTCGAGGTATTGGCCGGTGAAATCATCATGAAAATGAGATGCACCAGATGTTCATCAATGGCGTTGAAATCTACCCCCGCAGTGGAGCGTCCGGCAATCATGTAGATGCGGTCGATCTGGGGAATCCGGGCGTGGGGAATGGCAATGCCGAATCCGATTCCCGTTGACATTTCTGCTTCCCTGTCAAGGATTTTGTTTTTTATGAAAGGAGGATCCGGCAGGTCATAAAGCGAGACCATATAACCGGTCATCTGCGACAGCACTTCGACTTTTTCGGTTCCGTGCACGTCGATGAGAATACTGTTATGAGAGAGTACGTCACGCAGTTTCACTGTTGGCCCCTTTTTTCATGGTCATGGGAGCCGGCAGCCAGCATCCGTTTTCTTCTCTCTTCGCGGCGCTGGAATACGACACCTATTCTCCCGATGAGATAGATCCCGATACCGGCAGCAGTAACGATAAAAGCAATGTTACTCAGATAAGGGTCTTTCCGTTGCACCTGAGAGTAGAAGATTATTCCGCCTGCGCTTATACTGAAACCCAGTATCATGATCTTAAAACCGTGTTCCAGAAGGAAATTCCTGATGGCAACTTTCATTATTTCTCCCGAGAAACGTCGTAGTAAAATGGTTTCTGACCCGGCAACAAAACAAATCAGGGGAAAAACCGGTCCTTCTTACAGCAGGGTTGCCGGATCAATCAGTTTCTGCCAGGAACTCGCAGGAATGAGAGCAAGCTTTTCAAGGCTTTCTTTCGCATCGATTGCGGAACCGGCCCTTATCCTGATTTCCAGATCGTTTTTTTCAAAAAACGGACCAGCCCGGAACGAGACCCTGGCCGGGTTGGGGTTGACCTCGTGCGCCTGCTCGATCCATGCTTTTTTTGTCTTCGAGTAGAGCGGAAACCTTCGAGCGTATACGAGCTCATGAAATCGGGCGATTTTCTGGGGCGCATTCAACGTGGGATGCGCAAGAGCCCCGGACAGTTCTTGAGATGCGAGAATCTCCGAAATACCGGATTTGCTGAAAAAAGCGATTTCGTGAAGCCATTCTACCAGTTCCCGCTGCATCTGCCGGGAAAAGGCGAGGGAAGAAAACAGAGTGATAAGCGCCGTCGCATCGGTTTCCGGCAGGTGGCTCATTTCCGGCGCGACCGAAAGGTCAAGGATTCCGTTAACGACCGCTTCGACGAGGACCGGGCTGCACGATAGCATTTTCTCATAATCGCGGCGTTCTCCGGGCTGCAGACCTAGTTCCAGTACCGTCTGTTGATAGCTTCCGGCATCGAGGTTTTCCTTGAGCCACCGGATAAAGAGCAGTTTTTCGCGTGGGTGGAGACTGCGGCCGCTATTGAGTTTTATCCGGAGCAGACCCACGAGTTTCAGGTCCTGGTCCGGTCCAAGGATGCCGCAGGGGCAACACTCCCGCCCGTCTTCCCCACGTGCTTTGAACCGTTTGCATCCATCGACGATCACCAATCCATCGCCGGACCTGCAGACGATCAGCGGTAAAAACAGCAAAAGCCGATCCCTGTCGACCGGGACCCGGTCGTCGAACAGGGTTTTTGGTACGACGATTCGCTTGATGGGAATCGAGTCGAACGTGAGGTCAGCAAGCGCCTTGTTGTTCGAAACGCCGGAGGAATTCAAGCAAGCGATGGTGCTCTTTCCGGTTTCCATGGTTATGATACCCTTTGCATACGATCCGCAACCGTTTTATCAGACACGTGCGCGCCTGGATTGCCTGCACCGAGGTCAAAATACCGCATTCGAGCAGGTTCAGCAAGCTTTCGATCCTGAACCGGTCCAGTACCGGTACCGTTGCGGAAAGCTGGTCAGCATGTCCGCCATACCGGGTTAAAAGATACTCCCCGACCAGCCCCACAGGGTAGCGGCAGGTGATTTTAAGCCAGAGGTCGTAATCTTCGCAGGCGGGAAACGATTCATTGAACCCGCCGGTTTCCTCAAAGAGGGACCGGGTGAGCAAGACCGATGACGGGGTGATCATGCAGCGCTCCAGGCTTGCTGAAAACAGGTCGCCCTGAAATTTTTCATGCGTTTTCGGCGGGTTGACCCGCTTGTTGTTGCGAATCCAGTATTCGCGTGTCTGGACGATCGGATAGGCGGGGTTCTGGTGCAGCCATGCGACCTGTTTTTCAAGTTTCAGGGGCATCCATTCGTCGTCGGAGTCCAGAAACGCGAGCAGGGAAGCGCTGGTGGCCCTGACGCCGGCGTTTCGGGCCGCTGAGACGCCGCGATTTTCGGGAAGGTGGAGATAGCGGAGACGGGGATCGGGATGCACGAGAAGGGGCAGTGTGGAGGTGTTGTCGGTCGAACCATCGTCCACGACAACGAGTTCAAAGTCGTAAAGCGTCTGATTCAAAACGCTGCGAATGGCCCGTTCGAGAAGATGGGCACGGTTAAAGGCGGGGATGATGATCGAAACGAGGGGCATGGGGTAAAAATAAAAAGGGGACGGACTGTTTTTATTATTTTAACGATGGCTGGCGGGTAATCATATTCAACCGAAAGGATCTCTTATGCGGCATGCCCGATTCGAAACGCTTGTCCTGTTTTCCGCGCTCCTGCTTTGCTTCTCCTGCGCGTCCAGACTCAAGCAGAAGTTTATCGACGAACCCTATCGAAGCGGTTCGCTGTCCGTGCCTCTCATGGTTACCGACATCGAGGTCGCGGACGAACGGAAATCGGTTGCCATCCAAAACCTTGCTGCTCCAACCGCAACATTAAAGAAAAAGGGCGACACCATTATGGAGCCGCTCACGATCGAGCAGGAAAAGGCCATCCACGACGAGATCAGGCAGTGTATAAAAGGCGAGGGCGTCAGGGTGCGCATCAGGGCCACGCTCAAGGACGGCGTGAAACAGTATTCCTCCGGTTTTTTCAATGCCCGGGAGTATGCGAGGACGGCCGTGACGATTGAACTTCTCGATGAGGTGACGCAGCCGTACTTCTTCAGTACGACCGGTGAAGCGCATTACGAAGTGAAATCGACGAAGGCGGATACGGCATTTCTCGAAACCCTGTACCGGAAGGCACTTAAGACAAGCGTATACAAGGCGTTTGAAAGTATCGAGGAATTTCTTAGAAAACAGGCCCCCTCGTCCGGATCAGACGGGTAATCCGGCGGGATTCACCACGGATGGCGGCGAGGGCGAGAGGGTGTCTGCGCCCTGAAGAAATTCGTTCTCCGGTGAGAATGATGGTTTTTAAATGCCCGCTTCGGCCCGACGCACGGAATTATTTTAATATTCCATTCTTACATTATTGTAATACGATTGAACGACTACCACGGATTTTTATTGTCGCAGGCACCATCATTCTACACACCTGAGCTGTCCGTAGCAGGACACCGGGCCGCAACCGGCTCATTGGGGAGGAAGGATGTCGGGTATGAAAACGCACATGGAACTTTCGATAGAGCGTGACATCAACCGTATCCGCTGCAAGGTCGAGGAGATGGCACGCATGGTCGAACATGCGTTGCAGGACTGCATCAAAGCGATTGCCGAAAGCAGCCATCAGCATACGTACGCGGTGATACTGCGGGACCAGCACGTGAACGAGAAGGAAATGGAGGTTGACCGGCTCTGTCTCGAATTTCTTGTGCGGCAGCAACCCGTTGCCCTGCCCCTGCGGTTCGCCTACAGCACCATAAAAATCAACCTCGAGATCGAGCGGGTGGGCGACTACGCCGAAAGCATTGCGCGCCAGCTTCTGTGCAACCGCGAGCCCGTTGATAATCTCCTCCGGGAGCGGATCGTGGAGATGGGTATGCTGGCGACCGGCTTGTTCCATGACGCGGTCAAGGCATTCATCGATCAGGACGTCGAAGGCGCAAAAAAAAGCATGAAGGCGGAGGTGGCGGTGGATACGCTGCGCTGCCGGCTCGATGAAGACATCGCCGGTTACCTGAATGACAAGAAGATATCCTATGCGCTCCATTCCAGTCTGATCACCATTGTGCGGCGTTTCGAGCGGGTCTCGGACCAGGCCCGCAACATCTGCATGGAGGTCATGTACATGTGTACCGGCGAATCCATCAAACACCCGGGCGCACAGTTCTTCAGGGTACTGTTTGTAGACCACCACAACTCCTGCCTGAGTCAGATGGCTGAAGCGATTGCGCTCAGCCAGAAACAGCTCAAGTTCATCTTCGCCAGCGCCGGGATCGAACCGAGCATCGTGGACCCCGCTACCATCGAATTCATGATGGAAAAGGGAATCGACTTGTCGCGCAACGCGCCTAAAGCGATACATCAGATACCGCACCTCGACCACTACCAGGTTGTGGTGACACTCGACAAGGAGGCCTACCGGGGTTTTCCAAAACAGCCCTCAAAGATCGTTTTTCTCGACTGGCACATCGACGACCCTTCAAAGAGTAAGGGTGCCGTGGAGGACCGTAAAAAGATGTTCCAGGCCGCTTGGGATTTTCTCAGCTCGAGGATTGGTGAGCTCGTTGAAGCGCTGCAGGCTACCGATGAACGATAAAGGGGCTGTCGCCATGCACAAGGAACGGAGGAAGCGAATGAAAGGCGCGCTCCGCCTGTTGCCGCTTGTCGTTCTCCTGTTTTTGCCGTTCATGCTTCAATGCCAGAAACAAACCGGCGGGAAAGCGGAGATCATCCAGATCAAAGGCTCCGATACCATGGTCAATGTGGCCCAGGCATGGGCGGAAGCATACAAGGCGGTGGAGCCGGCGGTGGAGATCGAAGTTTCGG
>JAFGOU010000016.1 GCA_016926315.1 Chitinispirillaceae bacterium | reverse complement strand
GGGGGTCCGATCGGACCCCCGCCTCAGGGAACATCCACAAAAGCCGCGATGGAGGAATCAACCGCTGTCGGCTTCTGGGGTGTTTTTCAAAGAATGTACCGCTTCCCACGCCCGGTCGATTACCTCGTCGAGCGCTGCGGTCTGGGTTTCCATGCGGGCATCAACCATGCCGGAGCCTGACTCAAGAATACACCCACCCTTCGTAATCCGTTCGTCCTGCTCGAGAGATATGCCGGCAAGCCGTTCGGCGACCGGCGCCCAGAATTCCTTTTTGTCCGAAACGGCAGGGAAATCCGCGGGAGCGACCCGGACCACCAGCTTGTCTTTTTCAGCCACGTAGGAAAGCGCTTTTCTGAGAACGGCGACAATAATATCGCTTCCGGTCGTCGACTCGATGCCGATGATCTTCCTGACCATGATACGGCAGAGAGTGAGAAGCGTCCTGTCGGCATTGGCATACAGTGTGTTTTTCTCGAGTTCAAGGTCCTGCAGGATGGAGGTGATCCGCTCCTGCAACGCCGCGATTTTTTTATCGTAGTCGTTACCGGCCGTTTCCAGCCCCTGGGCATACCCTTTGGCCATGCCGTCATTCAGTCCCTTTTCGTAGGCGCGGGACACTGCGGCGCGCGCCTGCGCCATCTGCTCCCCGGCCTGTTTTTTGCGCAAAATCTCCTGTTGTTCGAGTTCGATGATCCTTCGTTCGCTGTCGGAAAGCGTGGCGCCGGTCTTCCCCCCGGCGGCAAAGTCCTCGACGGTAAAGGCGCGCAGGGGAAAATCGAACGCCTCGGCGGTCTTTTTCCTGATGATCCGCCGCAGGCCGACCGATGCCGGATCGCTGTCGCTGAGTATACGGGCGACCAGCGAGGAGATCTGGTCCGGTGGAAGCGAAGCGATATCGATGGGATTGGTTTCGGTCATACCACGATCGCCTCTTCACCGCCCCGGCCGGTGATGATAATTTCGCCGTCCTCTTCCAGACGCCTGATGACGTCCACAATTTTCTGCTGCACCTCTTCCACGTCCTTGAGCCGGATCGGGCCCATGAACTCCATATCCTCACGGATCATCTCCGCGGCGCGCGACGACATGTTCCTGAAGAACTTGTCCTGCAGCTCTTCGGATGCGCCCTTGAGCGCCATGGAGAGCTCCTTGGAATCGACCTCCTTGAGAACGCGCTGCATGGAACGGTCGTCGAGGAGCATGACATCCTCGAACACGAACATGAGATTTTTGATCTCCGTGGCCAGTTCCGGGTTTTCACGCTCCAGATTGCCCAGGATGTTCTTTTCCGCCGCGCGGTCGACGCTGTTGAGCAGTTCGGCGACCGCCTTGACTCCGCCGATCTCCGATACGTCGCCTCCGAAAAGCGATTTGATCTGGCTGACCAGCACCTCTTCCACCTGGTCGAGCGTTTCCGGGGATATGCTCTCCATGGTGGCGATGCGCGTTGAAACATCGACCTGCAGTTCCGGGGGCAGGGCCGAAATAATGGGCGCCGCGTGCTTGGGTTCCATGTGGGCCACAAGCAGGGCGATGGTCTGCGGGTGCTCCTTCTGTATGAAATTCACGATCTGTTTCGGGTCCACGTTTTCAAGGAGATTGAAACCGGTGGTGCGGATGGTCTGCTGGACTTTCTCGAGTATCTCCTTCGCCTTGCGCGAGCCGAGCGCCGATTCAAGGATCTCGCGTGCGTATTCGATACCGCCCTGGCTCACATACTGCTGCGCCATCGCGAGATTATGGAACTCCTCAAGAACGGCTTCGCGCACCTCGGGCGCAACGTTTCCCAGCCTGGCGATTTCGGTTGAAAGGCGCTCGACATCGCTTTCATCGAGATTGCGGAAAATCTGCGACGACGCCTCGGATCCCAGCGCCACCATGACTATGGCGGCCTTGCGCGGACCGGAAATGTCGTCGATATTAACCTTGCGTTCTTTTTCCTTGGGCTTTTTATCCCCGTCTTTCCCGTATTGATCCTGGAAAAAACCACCCTTGCCCTTGTCTTCCTTTTTTGCAGTTGCCATACTCCATCATCCTTGCGTGCGGTTACCGCCTAGGCGGTTAGTTGCACATGTCCGCCGGCGCTTCCCCGTATCGATCGACGGCATGCGGTATGTCGGTTTATTTCTTTTTATGCGACACCGAGGGCTCGGCGAGCCACTGACGAATAATAGCCGAAATATTCACCGGCTCCTCCCTGGTCATGAGTTCCACGCGTTCCAGTATTTCGGAACTCTTACGCACCTCCTCGGGCACCTCCCGTGGCACCTCCTCGATCACCCCGAGCTGTTCCATGACCGGCAGAGGCGGATTCATCGCCTCAACGATGGTTTTCGCCAGGTAGCGGAGGAACAGGATAAGAAGCAGCGCGATAAGCGCGCCGATGACGTACTTGATTATCGTGAGCCAGAATTCCCACCGGTCGCGCGCCGCGAAATCCCGCCGTTCCTGCTGCATGAATTCATTACCGAACTGCATCTGCGAAACGGCAATCTGGTCGCCGCGCGCCAGATCGTACCCTACGGCGTTCTTGACGATATCTTCAATGGTACTCATTTCCTCGGCCGTGCGGGCGACATACCTCGTCTCATCATTCTTCTCGTTTGCATATTTTCCGTCTACCGCGACCGAAATGGTGAGGCGCTTTATGTTACCGACCTCCTGCATGATCCGCTGGACCGTTTTGTCGATCTCATAATTGGTAAGAGAACGCTCCTTCTGATGGTCGCCGTCCGGGGCGTTTTTGGTGACCTCGTCGATCCGCTCCTCGCTGCGGACCACCCTGCTTTCCGGATTATACTGCTCCATGGTCTTTTCAACCCGGTCGAAATCAAGGTCCGCGACAACCTTGACATAGGCCTTTGAAGGACCCAGTATCCCGGTCAGCATCTGCGAAACCTTGGTCTCGAGATTGCGCTCGATATTCTGCTGCAGTTCCATATTATGCGATCCGACGAGCGCCGTCTGCTCCTGGGAAAACGGGCTTGAGAGCAGCTTCCCTGCGTAATCGACGATCGAAACATTCTCCGGCTTCAACCCGTCAATGCTCGATGATACAAGGAAACTGATACCTCTGATCTGGTCCTTGTCGATCTGACGCCCTGGTCTGCACTGGACCACGACCGATGCCTTGGATTCCTTCTGCTGATCGAGAAAAATGGTGGGTTCCGAAACGACAATATGCACCCGCGCCTGCTTGACCTCCTCAAGACCTTCAATCGTGCGCTGCAGCTCCCCTTCGAGGGCGCGACGGGCGTTCAGCTTCTGCACGAAATCAGTCATCCCGAAATTGGTCTTGTCGAAGAGCTCGTACCCGAGCCCGCGTGACTTGGGGAGACCCTCCCGTGCCAGCGCGATACGGACTTCGTACAACTGCTTTGCCGGCACCGTAATGGTCCTGCCGCCGCTTTCCAGTTTGAACTGGTATTTCGACTTCTGCAGCTCTTCAGTGATGACGCCTGCTTCCGCAGGGTCGAGGTCGGAATAAAGCACCCGGTATCCCGTGTTGCCGCCCGACGTGCCGCCGCTGCTCTGGGCCCATACGAGAAGCCCT
>JAFGOU010000184.1 GCA_016926315.1 Chitinispirillaceae bacterium | reverse complement strand
GGGCAGAGGCGGCGAAGTCATTCGCATTGCGCCCGGCATTGCGGAAAAAGCGGCGTTTAGTCTGCGAAAAATGATCGAACTGGCAGGTGCGGCATGATGCGCGCCGTCATAGTGCTGTGCGCGGCGGGTCTGCTCGCCGCCATTACCGGATGTTTCCCTCGACCGGTCCTGGTCAAGCGGCTTTTTTTCCGGATGGACACGGTCACCGAGGTGATGGTGGTTCTGGAAAAAAGGGAGCGGTCGGCGGAGCAGGCCCTCTGGACGCGCATCGACTCGCTTCTCGAAACGTGGGAAAAGCGGTTTTCTCAGCTTTCGGAGCTCTCTGAAGTGCGCGCGATCAACAACCGCACCACAGTGTCCATGCCCCTTTCGCCGGACCTGGCGGTCATGGTCGATTATGCGCTCCGATTCGGCGATACGCTCGACGGCGGTTTTGACCTCACCATTTTTCCGGTCAAGGAGCTCTGGGGGTTCGGCGAGCGCGACACCGCGCTCTACGTGCCGTCGCAGCGCGAGCTCGACTCGGCGTTGCGACGGGTGTCCTGGAAAAAGGTCGGCCTCTCCGCGGGCCGCGATTCCATTGTCATTCACGACCCGGTCGTGACCATCGACGTGGGCGGTGTTGCCAAGGGTGCCGCTTTACATGCAATAGCTCGGCTGCTCGAAACCGCGGCATACCGTGATTTTCTCATCGTGTCGGGAGGGGACATCATCGCGCAGGGGAAAAAACCCGACGGAAAATCCTGGCATATCGGCGTCCAGCACCCGCGGAAAAAAGGGACCCTGCTCGCGGCCATAGTGCTCGACAGCGGATGCATCGTGACCAGCGGGGATTACGAGCGGTTTTATTTCGACGGCACGACGCGTTACCACCACCTGTTCAACTCCCGCACCGGACGCCCCGGTACCAACAACCAGAGCCTGACCGTATGGGCCATGGACCCGTTTGAGGCCGATGTGTTGAGCACCGGACTGTTCTGCCTGCCTGCCGCCTCGATCGTTGAATTTATCAACAAGAGGCCACGCTTTCACTGCATCGTGGTCGACAGTTCCGGAGGCGCCATTGCCTCTGACGGCTTGAAAAAGCGCATCGAATGGAAATAGGATGACCCGGTTGACTCACCTGCGCTCCGTTCCCCGTCGAATGACCATTGCCGATGTTTTCCTGATCATCCTCCTGCTGGCGTCCGGGGCGCTGTTTATCCCCCTCACCGCATCAACCGTTCCCGCCAGCGCCGTGGTCTACCGAGACAACAGGATCATTGCACAGTATCCGTTGTCATCACCCGCCGATGTTGTGGTCAAAGGGGGAAACGGCGACGTGACGCTGCGGATCGGAAACGGCGGGATAGCGGTCGTCTCATCGCGCTGCCCGCGGCAGATCTGCCGTCATACCGGATCCATCAGCAGACCGTTCGAGCAGATCATCTGTGTTCCCAATCATCTGCTTATCGAGTTGCGCTCCAGCGACAAGAGGGAAATCGATGCCATCACCCGTTGACAGCCACGAACGGGACGAGCTGGTCGATAAAACCGTCCTGCTCCTCTGCGCCGTGGCGCTTAACGCCCTCGAATTTTTTATTCCCCGGCTGCCGTTCTTCCCCTGGCTCAAGCCCGGACTCGCCAATATCATCACCATGATCTGGATCATCAGATACGGCACGACCGATGCGCTGGTATACAGCCTCGTGCGTTCATGGATCGCCGGCTGCTATTTCGGCTTTTCGCTGGTGTCGCTGTCGCTGGCGCTCAGCGGCGGCGTTTTGTCGACGCTGGTCATGGGTGCGCTCTGGACCTTGCTTGGCAAACGGGGAATCATGGGGTGTGTCGGCATCGGCGTCGCGGGCGCGTTGTTCCATAACCTCGGTCAGCTTTTTGCCGTGTACGCGCTCCTGGCAACCAACAGCCGGCTGTTCTACCAGTTCCCGGTCATGGCAGCGGCCTCGGCGCTGTTCGGCGGTGGTGTCGGCGCGCTCGTCCTGCCGGTCATACGGATTTTTGACGCGCGCGCAACGGCCGGAAGGAACGCCACGTTCACGCCGGCCGCCACCGCCGCAGTGGCAACGGTACGGGAGCGACTTGTTGCGCTCGGCATCATCTGCCTGAGTTTTTCGCTGGTCTTTGTCACCAGTACGGCCGCGCTCGGGATCGTCGCGGTTCTCGCGGCGCTCTGGACCCTCTCCACCCACCGATGGAAAGGCTTGATGCTCTTCGTTCCCCTCAAACGGTTCTGGGCGCTTTTTCTGTTCATCGCCCTCATCTACCTGGTGTTCCCCTACGGGACCCGGTTCGAGCGTCTCTCATTCCTCACCCACGAGAGCGTGACTTCGACCCTGCAACAGTGGCTGCGGCTCTATACATGGCTTGAGCTGTCTTTCGTGCTGATGAAATTCCGGTTTCACGTCGTGTTGTTTGCGGCCCTCTCAAAAATTTTCAGGCGCCAGCAGATCACGCTTTCGGCCGGACTCCTGGCATTCGAACATTTCCCTCTGGTGGCGCAGACCGGTAAGAAACGCGGGAGGGGATTTTTTTGGCGTCTGATCCGCCATCCGGCAAAAAGCGCCGGGGAGGCGATCGGTGTGCTGTATGACGAGATGGCGGAGAGGGTGGGAGGTGCTGGTCGGCAAGGCCCCCCTTCCAAACAGACTTGACGTGCGCGACAGTTCCGGCAAATGCCTGAACGCGAAATGTATAACCAGGGATTTTTGAGTTGAAGATTTTAAAGACCATGCACGATGAAAATCTGCCCGATACCCATGCCCTGCTTTGGTGTTTCAGTGATCCTGGATCGCTGTCAAAAAGAGTTGCCCAACGTTATAGCGGCCATAACGTCAGGTATAAGCTCAAACTTCCACCGATGTATCATTTACCGCTCCGCCACACGGTTGATAATCGTCAATGGTTTTTGTCCTGTACGCGTGATATACAATCCCTGTGGAAAACCCGACAAAAAGCCCCTGGGTGAGCATCCGCTCGACAACAGTCGTTTTCCCGAGATGGTAAAAAATTCCATTCGGGGGTCGGTAGAGCGGCTGTTTTCTATCACCGGCTGCCGGAGAATGACTGGGGTCTGGTCCTGAAGTATGCAATATTTGATTCCCGTTGCATAATTCGTATAGTGGATATAGTCGCCGTACATCCAAAAGAGCAGCTTTTTGGCCGGCTGCCGCGCGCCGAAGGGCCGTATCCATGGCGCAATCGGCCTGACATTGCGCTTTGCCGATCCGGCGGTTATTACCAACGTATTCCATGTCGCGCCGCTGTCGAGGGTGGTCCATCGTTCGATCTCACACTGGCCGTTTTTAAATCGTGAAAGGTAGACAATTGATGGATCGGCATGGTCCAGAGAAACGCCGGGGGAGTAATTGGGTTCGCGTTCGGTCGTTCCGGCAGGCGTTTGAGGAAACCATGCTCCGGCATTCACCATGTCTTTTATGAACCATCGCGAGCCGGTCCAGCGTGCGTAGTAATAATGATGGTTTTGATTGTCGGGGAACACCGCAAAAACCATCACCGGATACCCCTTCGGGTCGATTGCGATGTCCCAGATCCATGATTTGCCGGTTGAAGAAGCGCCGTTATAGACCTTCTCGGCCTGGCTGGGCTCGATGGGAAGCTGGGTGGTGTCTTTTATAAGGGTGCCGTTCGCTTTGTAAAATCTTCCGCGTTCGTAACAGGCGTAATAGATACTGTTGGTCGGTTCGTCGCGCGGATGGCCGTCGGTAAAGGCGAAATGAATGCGGGATTTTTCATCCGAAACGAATTTGGTGTAGGGCCGGGCCCCGCCCCCTCCGACAACCATCACGGGGGCGCTCCATGTGGCGCCGTCATTGGTCGAACGGAGCATGGTCGGATGCCAGTCTACACAGCGGGTAAAAAGATATACGCGATTATTTTCTTCCGACAATCTGAATGCGTGCGTGTAGGTAACATTTGCGGGTAATCGCAGCGTGTCTTCCCGGCCCCAGCCCGAAATATCCTCCGGAGAGGTCGTGGTCCGGTAAAAAAGAAACCTGTCGGAGGTATGGCGGGAATAATAGCCGGTGATCCGTCCGTCAAGGCGAACATAAAGTGAAGGTACGTCATGATCGTCGACCTGAAGCGCGGTGTGAAGGGTGGATTGCGCCGTGGTTCCGGTTATATGATCGTATGACCACGCTTTTACCGTTCCGGACCGGTCGATGAATCCCATATAGGTTTTTTCCTGATTACCTTTATAATAAATGGCGCGCGGGTCCTGGTACCAGCACCATGCGCCGTCAGACGTCGCCCAGGTGAACCGCTCTCCGGGATTGCCCGGTTGTACCTGCCCTTGCGCCAGACCGCAATAAACCATAACGACCACACAAAACATCCTCATGGTGTATCTCCTTTTTCGAAGAAAAAATTTACGGAACAACAACACGAAAATGTTCAACCGTGCCGGCCGCGTTGCCCGACTTCATCTTGATTACCTGGGATTTTGACAAGACCGCTGGAGGGGTGGCAAAAGACGCCGGCGGGATTAACAACAAACCTGCGATCAGGCTGGTAAAAAAGTATTTGAATCGTTTGGACATGCAGGGCCCTTTCAACATGGGGCAGGGGATGCGATGGGCTTTTATGGAAAAATAACAATAAAACCCGGGGGGTGCCGGTTACAATAGAACGAGATGGACAATAATGTTTACCTATGTAAACAATGGCCCGGCGTTATGGGCGGTTTTGTTGTAAAATTATGCAGCGAGTCCCGCTTATCTTTTCGATCCCGCAATGAGCACCGTACCGAACACTTGTGTTTTACCGCATGTTAAAACCATCCGGTACAGCCCGCTTCCGGAGGGCTTTGCCAAAGAGGCGGGATTGAGCCTGCCGTCTGACAGATCGCCGCTGCTTTTGGCCACTTCCCTCCCGCGCAGCGAATAATACACCAGCGTATACGGTCCTGACATGGTCTCCGGCAGGACGAAACCGGCGGAGTGGCGGTGCCTGCAAGGCAGCACTGTTTTTCTGTTCGCGTCAGGCCTGCCGGTAATCCCGGTCGGATCATATTCCGGCCAGGCAGACAGATACGACTCCACCACCCTGCCCTGGACTTCCGCATACGCTGCTTCGCATTTGCCGTTGCGATGATTGCGAAGAACATTTGTTCTTACCAGCCTGGCATTGGCCGGCCTGCGCACCGTGAACCGTACTCCCTTGTCCCTGAGTCGTACAATAACCTGGTTGCCTTCGAGGCTGATCTGCGACTGCTCCTCGCCGTCGGTGCGTAACATCGGGTAATATGCGCGGATGGCGGTGTGGTTTCCGCCGACCAGAGAATCGGTGACGGTAACGCCGCGGGACTCGACGGTGACGGTCTCATGCAGCGTCGAACCGTCCGACAAACTGTAGGTCAGTTTGAACGCCGCCAGTTTGGGCGTTTCGTTGAGAATGACGACCTGCGGGATCTGTTGCATTTCGGCAAGCGGGTACCAAGATCCCGATTGCATCCATGCCGGGCCGACGCTGAGGTTCAGTTGGCCCGGGGGATCGGACTGCGGGTAGAGCGGCCGATACTGCGCGCCAGAAATTACCTGTCCCACGGCGCCGTCGGAAGGGCCTAGTTGCGGGTGACTGGTTTTAATATGGAGCCGGAGCAGCCCGGTGGGGTTATGCGCATGGTCACCCCTGACATCGTACTCGACATACGTGCCGCCGGCATTGGCGAACACCTTTTTGAATCCCGGGAGTACTTTACAGACAAACCCTCCGATGTCGCACGCTGCCGCCTTTTCCTGGATGGTGCTGTCGCCGTATTGCCACGCCATGGCCATGGCCGACGCGGTCCAGAGATTGTATTGGGCATGACCCGAGTACGCCATATAGCCCCATTTTGATTCAATGGGGTATCGCGCTTTGGTCACGTAGCCCGTACCATCGGACCGGTGCCAGGACTTTACGCATGAAAGCGACAGCATGGCCGCGCG
>JAFGOU010000183.1 GCA_016926315.1 Chitinispirillaceae bacterium | reverse complement strand
CATCGACCGGGCTCGCGGAGCGCTCGCCGGCGCTTCCCACGACAGTGCGAATATCGAGTTCGGCGCCATGTTCGAAGTGCCGAGCGCGTTCCTCCAGGCGCGCGAGATCCTGAAAAAGATAGATTTCGCGAGCATCGGCTCGAACGACCTTATCCAGTACCTGTTCGCCATGGACCGCGACAACGAAATGGTCTCCCAGGAGTACAACCCCGACCATCCGGCGCTCTGGATCTTCCTGCGCCAGCTCAGCGCAATCGCCCGGGAGCTCGGCAAACCGCTCTCCATCTGCGGCGAGATGGCAGGCCTTGAGGGCATGCCGGAGAAGCTGCTCGACGCGAAGATATCGTCGCTCTCCGTCGCCCCGCGCCTCATACCGCGGGTGAGAAACGAGATGGTCATATATGCAACAGCGGGGGTAACTCGTTGATAATGCTCCCGGCAGCAAGTGCTAAGAAGCAGAAGATTAATTCATGACATGCCGTCACGTTACACCTTCGCCGGGAAAAAACAGCTGTATTGCCAGTTCCCCCGGAGAAATATCTCTCTTCTCATCTTCCAAGAATTGAATGTATCAGAACATTGAGCGAATCGGTCAGTCTGTCGGCACCGATCCGGCAGAGATGGTCTATATCCGCCGCTTCATCGTCCCTGTAATCATGGCCGCCGTCCCTGTTCGCATCGTACAAATGGAAAAAGGGGTTCGACCCCTCAAGAGAGCGCAGCTGCTGAAGAACCGCCGCCGCGGTCTGCCGTGTAGGCCCGCAGGTGCGATAGTGATCGGTGTTGCGGTAATGGGGGCTCACCGGGAAACTGACCATAAGCAGATGTATCCCTCTTGCTCGTAGGGTATCGGCCATCGCAGTGACGGCCGCGAGATTCTTCTGATAATGAGTGTCGGCCGTCGTCCAATCCGGGCCGCCGGTGTAGGGCGGAAGGCTGTCTCCCCACCCGTCACACGCATTCTGATAATAGTAACCTGACTGCAGCGTCTCTACCCATGGCAGCGACAAAGGGACTTTACGTATCACGGTCTTAAAATCAGCTGTTGCCCCTCCGCTCCAGAACAGATGGGCGGAATCATATTTATAGCCACTGCTCTTTCCGATGCCCTGTGACCACCAGTAATCGCCCTCCGGATTAGCCCACCATCCCATGTCAAGACTTGCGCAGATCAATTCTAGACGGGGGCATTGCTTCAGCAGATAATCAAGGATGCAATGCCTTTCCCACAGCAGGTCGCCCGCAGCTGCGCCAAGATTAAAAGAGGTAAATCCGCTTATCCTCTGCGGGTTGACATCGATCTGGGCATGAGAGCTCCCGACAATCGCTATTTCAAGGGAATCAACAAGTCGCCACCATAAGAGCAAATGCGTGGCCATATCGGCGTGCCAGATATCGGTGGGAGGATCGTTGTAGCGGCCAATGCTGTCCGGCTCGAAACCATAGGTGTTCGGGATCAGAAATCCGATCCAGAGATACGGCTGCTGCAATTCAGTCCCCATAATAATCGGCTTTGAACTCTGAAACTCAAGATCTATCGCATATATCGCATGTGCCAGGTCCGCGCCGTTTCTCCCGCATGCGACGGCAAACCACGGTTTATTCGTCCACTCAGGGTAATCCCACCTCTGGTCATCGAACGGACAACGGATAAAATCAGTGACCGTACCATCCATCGAGGAGACGAACAAAAACTGGTGAATCCCATAGCTGCAGCCCGTCACCATACTTGTCTGCTGGTACCCGAAATCAAGGAACATGCACCGGACGCCGCTACCCGTGTCCGGCGATATCGAAACGTTGCATACCTGGGTCGACCCCCCCGGATCTTTCCCGTTCTGGGGGTACAGAAACAGCTGCCGCACTTCCCCTGTCATCACCCCTCTCGTCAGGAGGCGACGATATCCTGTCACCAGTAACTGCCGATCCGATGAAAGCCCGCCATGGTAGCTCCCGTTGCCGACAAGTTCCTGCGGCCCTCCCGCCGGCGTGCCGCCGCTCATTTTCTGCAAAAACGTCTTCGTCGCCAGCCATAACGGATGCTCATTGTCGACGCCGGAGTTCGTATAGACGATGCATGTATCACCCGTCAAGGGATCTACCAACCACCGCGGCATATACGCCGTGTCAGGACCGAGCCGGACTATCGGGGTATTCCGTGAATCCAGGCTCCTGATGCTGACCTTCGACGGACCGGCCTGTCCCTCATTATTGCCGCAATACGCCGCATACCGGCCGTCAGGCGATATCGTGGGAGCGTACACATTCCTGTCGTCGAGGTACTCCTGAAAGCGGGGATACATACCGCTGAAATCGACATAACAGAGCGTCCGGTTAGAGCCGGTAACATTCACAAATACCGCCTTCACTTCCGACGTTCCGATGAAGGACTGAAGGTCACCGGCGCCGACATCAATGGTCACCGGATTAGGAATGAAAGGTGTCTGGCTCATTCCGAAATAGCGGCCATTGTCAACCGGCCCGCGCGCACAGCGGAAGCCGATATACTCGGTTGCCGATGACAGCATCGACGCATAAACCGCCGACCGGTGGGAAGGACGCAGATACATCAATGAATAGTTAAACGACCCGCCCTTGATCACCTTCTCATATTCATTGTCCGGATGGCTCTGCCCCAACGGATTGGTGATACTGGTGCCGTCATACATCCCCTTCCAGTCGTTCGTCCACTCGAACACGTTACCCGCCATATCGTACAATCCAAGCGCATTGGGCTCTTTCGTCGCCACTTCATGGGTCGTATTTGAAGAATTATCTACGAACCATGCTTCCGACAATGCATCCGGTGTCTCTTCCCACGAGCAGTACGGCAGAAACGACGATGCTCCCCGCGCGGCAAATTCCCACTCTGCTTCTGTCGGCAGCCGGTACCCGTCCCTCGTCATATCATACGATAAACCCGTAAGATCGTACACAATATTGTGCTGCGATGTTTTTAATCCGGAATACCTGTACACCGTATCCAGTCCTTCACGCCGGCTCCGCGCGTTGCAAAACAGAACCGCGTCAAACCACGATACCATATAGACAGGATAATTATCGCCTGCTCCGTACAGGGATCCCGCAGCGACCGGCAACTTCCCCGTGACTTCGTAAAAGAGCTTCTGCGTCACTTCAGTAGTATCCAGCCAGTAATCATAGGAAAATGAGCTTGTCATACCGGGCCGTTCATCATAAGAGGCGAGCGTATTATTCCATCCCTGAGTGAATGACTCGCCGGCACTCGCTATCTTCTTCATGCCGGGATGAGGAAGGCTGATGGAACGCCAGTATTCGTCCGACAGGGGGGTACACCACACCATCACTGCGATAAATGCGATAATCCCGCTTTTATATTTTCCGTTCATAACTGCCTTTTCGTATCAAGCGGTCACGCAGAAAGCACCATCACTGCGTCCCCAAATAAATATACGTTTTTTTATGCTTTTCTTCCTGAAAAAGTTACCCTTCCGCAGAGGCATGCTGCCTAAAATCGCTGAGAACATTATATCCCCATCACCGACGGCTCTTTTTCCACTGCCGGCGAGGCGGACAGAAAGGCGACTGCCCGTTTTTTAAGCGTTGCAAGGTCCGGCGCTGACTGTACTTTCCGGAACAGCTCATGGCCGTAGATGAAATTGCGGGAAAAGTACGCGGTGAACTCCTTAATCCGGCCGATGGCTTTTTCCGGCCGGAAGTCATCGCAGACATAATCATAAAAACGGGTCCAGACATCAAGATAATCCGCGTTTACGCTCTCCCCCGCGAACTCCCGGAAGATCCACGGCTTGACAACCGCCATCCTTCCGATCATGAGGCCGGAGCACTTTCCCGGGGCCAGGAGATCGAGCGCGGCCGGGACCGGCGCAACGATATCGCCGTTCGCAATGACCGGGAGTTTCGTCTGCGACGCGATCCACGGGAAGAGCTCCCACCGGGCGCGGCGCTTCAGTTTTTCGTCGGAAAAGCGGGGGTGCACGGTGACCGCATCGATCCCGCTCTCCTCGATTATCTTCAGCCGGTCAAGAAAGGTCTCCTGCCATGTATCGCCCCGCCTGCCGAGCCGGCACTTGACCGTCACTGTTCCTTTCCAGCATTGCCGGACCGCGCCAAGCACGATGCGCAGTTTTTCGCGGTTGTTAAAGACCTCAATACCGCCGCCTTCCCCGCCCCTCCGGATTTCCGGCGCGGGACAGCCGAGATTGATGTCAATCCCGAAAGGTTCGAGCGTTTCGAGCCTTTCTATAACACGGGGAATATTTTCTTCGCCGGTCAGCAGCAGCTGGTAAAAGACGCGCCCTTCGCAGGGTCTCTTTTTTGTAAATGGAGAAGCCTTTAAGTTTTCCGCGATAACCGCTCGTGCCGAGAGCATTTCGGTGGACAGCGCGCCGCAGCCGCCAAAATCCGCGACGAGTCTTCTGTACGCGCTGTGCGTTATGCCTGCCATGGGCGCGGACAGGAAGGGCGGCCGGATTTCGTGACCGGCGATAACCAGCGGTCGCAAGGAGACGCTCACGGGAGGAAAATAGTTCTGGCTATGATTCCGAGAATACCGTAAAAGGGCGCCACGGCAAGGAAACCGAACGCCAGTTCTCCCGCAAGATTGTCCTTAACAGGGGTTTCATTGCCCAGCAGAAGCGCCTTTTCACACTGCCGGTTAAGACGGAAATCCGCAACGGCATAGGCGAGCAGGGGCATCGGCAGGCTGATTCCCGCCCATATGATAAGCGTAACCGACCCGGCCTCCCAGACGCGCGAGGCCACGAACGCGTTGAACAGCAGCGTTCCCAGGGTAGCCCCTACGATCGGCCAGAATGCCGCCCGCGCGCGCTCGTTCCAGCGTTCGCTCATGGTACCCATGGCAACCACGTCCCGCAGAAGCACGCTGTCCATGACCGCAGGCCTGCCTGCGCGTTCCAGACCTTTCCGTATTTCATCGCAGAGCCGCCCGAAACTTTCAATCGTCGACGGCAGAAGGATCCTCGTATGCGAGGTCCTTATCTCCAATGCCCCCTTTGCCCCGGGCATTCTGCGGCCCCGGACAAAGGTGATATCGCGCCACGCCATGGAGACCGTCCGGTACGGATCGCGGCGGACAATCCCGTCAAACGATACGATAAACCTCGTCCGGGCCGACTCGCGCTTCCCTATCAGGCCGAGCGCTGCACAAAGCAGGAACGCAACGGTACTGTACACGGCGGCCCGGACGACCGGCGCGTCGGGAAAACCCTCCTGCCATGCCGCCATGGCCAAGGGGACCCACGCCACGAACACGAGCCCTATGAAAAACACCGCAAAAAAAGAGGACGTGATATAATAGTGACGGAAGAACCGGAACTCCTGCGGCGGGAAGGTCTCAATGACCGCGTACTCGTCGCAAGCGCGAGTGCCCTTCATCAGGAGCGTCCCCGGTCAGCAATTTTGCCCTGTTTACCAGTGAGCCGCGTGAAAAACCCCAAGATTCCGGGCAGCAGCGTAACCAAAACAACAGCGGCGATGACCAGTGAAAAATGCTCTTTGACAAAAGGAATCGCGCCGAAATAATAGCCGCCCCAAAGGTACAGCGCGACCCACCCGACGCCGGCCAAGACCGAATAGACGATAAACCGCCCGGGACGCATCCCGCTGATCCCGCCGATCAGCGGCGCGAACGACCGTATGACCGGAAGGAAACGGGCGACAAGGATCGTTTTCCCCCCGTGCCGCCCGTAAAAACGCCGGGCATATTCAAGATGGGCTTTTTTGATGAACGGTATCTTCTCTTTTTTCAGAATCGCGGGGCCGAGCCAGCATCCGATGCCGAAATTGCTGATGTTTCCCATGACGGCGGCGGCGGACAGGAGCAGGAAAAGAAGCCACGGCTCCAGAGCCCCGGTCGCGGCCAGGGCGCCGACCGCAAAGACAAGGGAATCCGCCGGGAGGAACCCCGTCACCACCAGGCCTACCTCGGAGAAAATCACCAGAAAAACAAGCAGGTAGGTCAACGCGCCGTACGTTTCGATCACCTGTCCGAGCGATCGATCAAGGTGGATTATGTTTTCAAGTATTGCATCCATGGATTATTCCGGCCGCACCCCGGCCGGAGGCTCAATGAGTATTTTATATTTTGACGGAACAAACGGCATCACGCATGGAAGGAATATACGGGTTGGCCGCCGGTGTCTCAAAAAGGAAATGACCGCGAGGTGTTGAAAGCCGCGCTGGAAATGGATTGATCGAAAACAAACGCCCTTAAGGCATCTAAAACTTCTTGGCCTCCACTAATCGCATAGCCGGAATTCCCGCCAGCGCCTTTCTGATGGCGTTCCGTGACGCAGGCGACGCGTCAACCGCGAATTTTCCGGTCATGACTCCCCTGGCATCGAACACCCGGAATTCGTACTGCCGACCGGCATGCAGGCCGGCAAAGAGCGCCGACATGCTGCCGCCGGGAACCACCGGCCTGACGCTGCATTGTCCGGAGACGCCATGCGGCGGCGGTGCGACAGGCGCAATGGTTTTAACCGTGGCAATAATGCTCCTATAGAACACATGAGCGATGGT
>JAFGOU010000182.1 GCA_016926315.1 Chitinispirillaceae bacterium | reverse complement strand
ATTAAAGCACCACCCCAAGCAACAAAAGAAATGGCGGCGGCGCTAGCGGCTTGTCCTAAAACACCTTTTTCGCTCCGCAGCGCTGAAAAGACGAGAAGTGAATTGATTCACCTCACCCAATATGTTATTTTCTGAGGCTGGTTTTTTTAAGGCGAAAATGATACGATATCAAACTTATTTGCATAAACCTCTCCATAACCTTTTAATGACAGGAGTTTCTCTATGGCAGAACAGGCAAAAACAATGCAGAACCTCATGGTAGAAACCAGAAAGTTTCCCCCCCCCGTCGCCATTACGGCAAAAGCGCATATCAAAAGAACGGACGACTATCAGAAAATGTGGGAACGATCGATAAACGACCCCAACGGCTTCTGGCTCGAGCAGGCGCAGGAAATTCACTGGTTCAAAAAGCCCACCAGAGGACTGGATTATACCTGGGACACTGCGGGAAGAAACGTCAAGCATACCTGGTTCGCCGACGGCGAGATGAACGTCTCGTTCAACTGCCTCGACCAGCACCTGAACACTCCTGTTGCCGACAAGACCGCGATCCTCTGGCAGGGTGAAAAAGAGGACGCTGTCCGGAAAATATCCTACCGGGAACTGCATGCCGAGGTGTGCAAGTTCGCCAACGTGCTGAAATCAAAAGGCGTCACCAGGGGAGATCGCGTCGCGATCTACATGCCCATGGTGCCGGAGCTGGCAGTGGCAATGCTCGCCTGCACCCGCATCGGCGCGATCCACTCCATCGTGTTCGGCGGTTTCTCCGCCGATTCGCTCAAGGGACGCATCATCGATTCCACCTGCAAGGTACTCGTGACGGCAACGGTGTCGCTGCGCGCGGGAAAGGTCATCAAGCTCAAGGAGATCGCCGACCAGGCGCTCACGGGCTGCCCGAGCATCGGGAAAGTGGTCGTCGTAAAGGTCGACGGGCAGGAAGGTCCCATGACCGCGGGCCGCGACTCGTGGTACCACGATGACATGGCAGCGGCTTCGGCGGTCTGCGAGCCGGAACACATGAATGCAGAAGATACGCTGTTCATCCTTTATACCTCCGGCTCCACCGGCAAACCAAAGGGTGTGGTACACACCACCGGAGGCTACCTGCTGCATGCAATGCTGTCGCACAAGTACATTTTTGACGTCCACGACGACGACATGTACTGGTGCACCGCTGACATCGGCTGGGTGACCGGTCACAGTTACATCGTCTACGGACCCCTCGCCAACGGCGCGACGTCGATCATGTTCGAAGGCGTACCCACCTATCCGAACGCGGGCCGCTGCTGGCATATTATCGATAAGTTCAAGGTGTCCATTTTTTACACCGCTCCCACGGCAATTCGTGCGCTCATGCGCGAAGGAGAGGAGTGGCCGGCAAAATACAGGATGGATTCGCTCCGTATCCTCGGCAGCGTCGGCGAGCCGATCAACCCAGAAGCGTGGATCTGGTACTATGAAAACATCGGCCGCAAGCGCTGCCCGATCGTTGATACCTGGTGGCAGACCGAGACCGGCGGCATCCTCATCACCCCGCTTCCCGGCGCCCATACGCTCAAACCCGGAAGCGCAATCCGCCCGTTTTTCGGCGTCGATCCGGTGGTGCTGCGCGATGACGGCAGCGAATGCAAGCGGAACGAAGGCGGCAAGCTCTGCATCCGTAAACCATGGCCCGGAATGATGCGCACCATGTGGGGCGACCACCAGCGTTTTATCGACACCTATTTTGCCATGTTCAAGGACCTTTATTTTACCGGCGACGGCTGCCGCGTCGATGAAGAGGGCGACTACTGGCTCATGGGCCGTATCGACGACGTGGTCAATGTGTCCGGCCATCGTATCGGCACCGCCGAGGTCGAAAGCGCGCTGGTCAGCCATCCGAAAGTCGCCGAAGCCGCCGTGACGCCCATGCCGCACGAGATCAAGGGCCAGGGGCTCTATGCGTTCGTGACCCTGGTCGACGGCGTCAAGGAGAGCGATGAGCTCAAAAAAGAGCTGGTCAACCACGTGCGTAAGGAGATCGGACCGATCGCCGCGCCCGACAAGGTGCAGTTCGCTTCGGGACTCCCCAAAACGCGCAGCGGCAAGATCATGCGCCGTATCCTGCGCAAAATCGCCGAAAACGACATGGGCAACCTGGGAGACATCACCACCCTTGCCGATCCGAGCGTGGTCGAAAACCTGGTTAAAGGCCGTCAGTAGCCCTTCGCCGATGGAACCGTGGTGTAAAACCTGAAAACCAGAGTCCTGGGACGCATGGCCCTGCGTCCGGGGCTTTGGTTTTCCAAAGAAATCTGAAAAGGAGGACCGATGGCTGAAACAAAAGTTATGAACCGGTGGCTGGTCGTTTTCGGGGCGATCCTTGTGCAGCTCTGCCTCGGCGCTATCTACGCCTGGTCCGCATTTACCGGAAAATTGACCGCAGCAGACGGCGGTTTTCTTTTCACCAAGACCCAGACCCAGGTGATCTTTTCGCTCGGACTTGCCACCTTTGCCGTGGTCATGGCGCTCATCGCGGGAAAATGGCAGGCAAAGGTCGGCCCCCGCACGGTCGCAATGACCGGCGGTATCGTACTCGGCATCGGCTACCTCATCGCCGGACTTTCCAACACCAATTTCTGGGGCATTCTCATCGGCGTGGGCCTTCTCGGCGGCGCGGGTATCGGCCTCGGATACGTTTGTCCCATCGCCACCTGCGTCAAATGGTTCCCGGATAAAAAAGGGCTTATCACCGGGCTCGCGGTGGCGGGATTCGGCTTCGGCGCACTCATCTGGATCAAGCTCACGAGCGGATTCGTGTTTGGCCCGGTAGACCTTACCCCTGGCTGGAAAGGCCTCTTCGGCGCCGGCATGGGCGTGAGTCAGGTGTTTATCCTGTACGGCATCCTGTTCGCCGTGCTCGTGGCGATTGGCTCCCTGGTGCTCGTCAATCCGCCAGAGGGGTGGCGGCCCACAGGTTGGAACCCGCCCACCGGAGCGGCGGCATCGAGCAGCGGCCAGGCGAACTTTTCAACCGCTGAGATGGTTAAAACCTCCCAGTACTGGAGCCTGTTCATCATTTTCATGATCGGCGCGACCGCCGGGCTCATGGTCATCGGTGTGATCGGCCTGTTCGGCAAGGACGCGCTTACCGGCAACGGCGTTGATGCTGCGCAGGCGGTCATCATCACCGGCACGGCAATGGGCTTGTTCTATGCTCTCATGAACGGTCTCGGTCGCATCATCTGGGGTTCGGTATCCGATAAAATCGGCCGTAAAAATTCAATCGTTATCATGAGCCTTATCCAGGGCGTGATGATGATCGCCTTTTTCTACATCGGCGGCAACGAGTGGGGACTCTACCTCTCAGCCGCGGTGATCGGATTCAACTTCGGCGGTAACTTCGCCCTGTTCCCGGCGGCGACCGCCGACTTTTTCGGCAACAAAAACGTGGGGACCAACTACCCGTGGGTGTTCATGGCCTACGGCGTGGGCGGCATCATCGGCCCGATTCTCGGCGGCGCCATGGGCGACGCCAAGGCGTGGATGTGGGCGTTCATCCCGGCAGGCGTCGCGCTTATTGTCGCTGGTGTGATCGCCATGACCCTGAAACCGCCGACAGCTAAAAGCGCCTGAGAAGACATCCATGAACGCACAGGAATCGCTTGCCCGCCTTTTTGAAGGTAACCGCCGTTTTGCCGGGGAGAGGATGGAACATCCGCGCCTCGACCTTGACCGCAGGAACAAGCTTCTTCTTGGGCAGAACCCGTTCGCCGCAATCCTCTGTTGCAGTGACTCCCGCGTGCCTCCCGAGTTGCTTTTTGATCAGGGGCTCGGCGACCTGTTCACGGTCAGGCTGGCCGGCAACGTTCTCGATGACATGGCGATCGCAAGCCTCGAATACGCGGCTGACCACCTTCATGTCCCGCTTATCATGGTCCTTGGCCACTCCTCGTGCGGCGCGATCAATGCCGCGCTCGCCGACAAGGGAGATGCGCCGGGCCGTATCGCCAGCCTCATTGACGCCATAAAACCGGCCATAGCCGCCGAAACTCCCGGCGCATCCGCCGAGGCCATTGCGCGTACTCACGCCCGGAGTATCGCGGCAACACTCCGGGCATGTAAACCGCTCCTGAGCGCCCTGGCGGGCGCCGGAAAGCTGCTGGTCGTTCCCGCGTTTTACGATATGGAAACCGGAACGGTCGGGGCGGTGGAATAGAGAAGGGCCCTCTGCGTTACGGAAGCGCCACCGTGAACAGGCCCCTCAAATCCTCACTCGCCGAAATCAGGCCCTGAACGTTTGGGCCGGCGTCATTGTCCGCAAAGACTTTCCAGCGATAGCTCTCTCCACTTTTCAGGGTATCGAACGCGCTGGAATCGAAATTGAAGGTCACGCTGGTCTGCTGCTGAAGGATCTGCGTTCTCAACCGGCTGACGCCGAGAGCATCGAATCCGCCCCATATGACATTGCCGTGACGGTCGTTCACCTCGATGATATACTCTTTCGCGGAAGGGTACGCCGTCCATACGAACACGGGTCTGGAGGTGGAAACGGGCACTGAAAAAACAGAGTCTGCGGAATTCGTCGGAGAGACGATGGTTATCGCACCGGTCACGCTGAAATTCAGCGTAATGAGCGTATCCGTTGCGTCAAATGTCACCAACGGCAGACCGTTCTTGCGAATCCAGTCGGGATCCATTACATAACCGTCATTACGATAACTCGCCCAGGCGATAGAGGTCCCCGGAGGTATCCCTGCCAGTGAATAGTTGAGAGTGGCATCACTTGTCGTATTCAAACCGGGAATCGCATCGCGGGTGACCGGATGTATCAGGGTGATGTCAACCTGGGAATTCTGGGAGGCAAGGAAGGTTATTTTTCCCGTAAGACGTGTCACCGATGCACCTTCAAGATGCAGATTGAAATCAGTTATGGCGGTGTTTGGCGCCACGGTAAGCGAGGTATCCGGGCTCTGCATGTAACCGGCTAGGTAGCACTGTATCCGGTAGGTCCCTGCCGGTAAATTGTAGAGAACGTAAAAACCTGCCGGACCTGAGACTCCCGAAAATGCGATAGAGTCGGTGGTCCGCAATGCAATAACGAGCGCACCGCCGATACCCGATGTTCCGGAAATCACCGTTCCCGATACGCTCCCCGTGGAAACGGCTGCCGGATCTGATCGAAGGTAGGTATTTTGTATGAGCGGATCGTTTGCCGTCACCTCAAAAGGTAGCGGAGCGCCATCTGCCGGCGGAGAGGGTTTATAACCCTGCGCTGCAACCTTCAGGTAATAGGTACCCGGTACAACCTCAAGGCGGTACTGCCCCTGGAGGTCCGTAAGGATGCGCAGAACAGGAGCATTGGTATTGGCGTTAAAGACGGTAACATTCGCTGAAGCAATAGCGGAGCTGTCAATCGCTTTCATGACCGTACCGCTGATCACGCCGGAGGTGGGATTGTTCCCTGTGTCATTTGAACATCCCGCCGAAAACATGAAAACAATTATGGCTCCATACCCAATTGCCGAGGTCTTTTCCATAGCTTCCCACTTTCTATGCGGTGTGATGAAGGTGCAACTCAATTATAGTACCCGGATTAATCATAATCAATCATCCGCAAGGGCCATGTCATATTTTTCTGACAAGTGTATGCCCAAAGCATATATTCAGTGTTTGTCCGAAAAGTCCCCCTGCTGACGTCATACCGGTGGAAACCGGTATCCAGTATGCGAAAAAACCTTGATGGTAGGCTGCTTCGCGGTCCGGCGTTCGCCGGAATGACGAATGTCAAAATTCAGGGGTTTCCGGACGGACACTAAATAGCCTGCGGCAGGGTACGGCAATGCCGGAACGCTCACCTTTCTCCACAAAGGAATCGCCAATGTCCGAAAAAAACATTTTTATTACCGAAACCGACATGAAGCGACTGAAGGAGCTGATCAGGGGATCCCGCTCCTCAGGCAACAACCAGGGTAACAATCTGAACGAGCTGGAAGGCGAACTGGACAGGGGAGTGGTCGTCAAGCCCGGCGAAATTCCACCCGATGTCGTCACCATGAATTCCACGGTTCATTTACGGGATCTTGAAACAAAAGAAGAGATAACGTGCCGCCTGGTGTTTCCTGCAAACGCCGATGCCGACCAGGGCTGTATCTCGATTCTGGCGCCTATCGGCACCGCGCTGCTCGGCTACCGTGTCGGCGATACCGTCGAGTGGAAAGTTCCTGCGGGCATGACGAAATTAAAAATCGAGAAAATCCTCTACCAGCCCGAAGCGGCGGGTGATTACCATTTGTAGTACATGAGAAAGGCAGTGCGCACGGAGAATAGAAACACGGGCCTGAGGGCCGGCATCGATAAAACCTGCCGATAGCGGCATGGAAACGATCCAGCGACCTGTCGTCAGGCTCCCCGCTGCTTCAAAGCCTATCGGCCTCGAGCGGGGTGACACGGCGGGTATTCCGGTTTGCGGTAAACCCTCAATGCGGCGAGAGCAGCTTTCCCATTGAGAACACGGGCAGATAGAGGCATATAAGGATGCCGCCCACGATGCCGCCGAGAATGATGATGAGAAACGGCTCGATGATCGCGGCAAGGGAGTCCACGGTGTTCCTGATCTCCCGCTCGTAAAACTCGGCGGCCTTGCGAAGGAGTTCGTCGACCTTGCCCGACTCTTCGCCGGTGGATACGAGCTGCACGATCATGGGGGGGAATATCTTCGTTTTCTGGAGTGATGCACTCAGCAGTTCGCCGCGTCTGAGGCTGGAGTAGACCTCTTCGAGTCCCTTGGAGTACATTTTGTTGCCCACCACCGCGCCGCAGATTTCGGTGGCCTGGAGGATCGGGGTGCCGGCCTCCATGAGCAGCGCCATGGTGCGTGAAAATACCGACCAGATGTTTTTGCGCATGATCATGCCGAACACCGGGATATGGAGAAGGTATTTATGCACCTGGAATTTGATGTTGTCCTGCGCCATGGCGATCTTGAACCCGACGATGAGGGCGATGACGGTCAGGATGATCCAGACAAATCCGTGCTGGAACGCATTGGAGATGTTGACCAGCACCATGGTCGGGCCGGGCAGGGAGGCGCCGAAACCGCTGTACAACCCGGCGAAAACAGGCACCAGTTTCCAGAGGATGAGCGCGACAAGGAGGGCTACGAAGCCGAAGATGAAGGTGGGGTAGCGCATGGCGGACACGACCTTGGCGCGCATGGCTTCCGAATACTCCATGTACGTGGCGAGTTGGTCGAGCACCTTGTCAAGCGCGCCCGCGATCTCGCCGGCATGACACACCGACACGAACAGGTTGTTGAACGCTCCCGGATGGCGGGCTACGGAGTCGGAAAAGGTGTTGCCGCGGGAGATGTCCTCGGCAATGGTGGAGATGATCTTTTTAAAAAGGGGTTTTTCCGCAATGGCAAGCTGTTCGAGCGCCTTGACAAGTGGAACACCTGCCTCGACCATGGTGGCGAGCTGGCGGGTAAAGAACACGACTTCCTTGAACGGGACCTTGTTGGAGGAGCGTGCAAATCCCTCCTTGAACTTGTCGGCAAGACTCTGGTTGCGGCGGGAGCCGTCGAAATT
>JAFGOU010000001.1 GCA_016926315.1 Chitinispirillaceae bacterium | reverse complement strand
GTTCGGGTAGAGCGAGTCACCGTAATTGAGCCACTCCCGCGATTCCGAGGCCGGGGCCGTGGACATGTTGCAGCAGATATACGGTGCCGATCCGACCAGTTGACACAACTGGAAATACTCGTTCGTACCCAGGCCGTTGGTCATGTCGCCGCCCGGCCGCGAAGCGCCGATGCCGTCGCGCCAGCGGTAGACCTCGGCATAGCAGCCGCCCGGCCACTCAAGGCAGCTGATACCGGCCTCTTTGAACGCCGCGATCACATCGTTGCGCATGCCGCTCGTGTTCGGAATGCTCGAGTTTTTCCCCACATAGACGCCGTTATAAATACAGCGGCCCCAGTCTTCCATGAGCGCGCCGTAGATCGCCCGGTTGATGGTATGGGTGGCCTGGCCGACATTGAGCGAAAGGGTGTTCTGCGAAACGACGGTGGCGGCGGTCATGAGCGTGCACGCGAGCACGAGACACGCAAAAGGACTCCGGTCAGTCATACCTCGCCTCCCTTGAAACCAACGGCAAATGGGCGCCGGTCATTTTAAACCCGAGCCTTTACAATAAGGACACCCCACGATCCGCGGACCGTCGATACCGAAATGGGTGATATACATCGATCCGTTGCACTCGGGGCACGGTACGGGCGTCGGGACCACCTCGGCGATTATCACGTCTCCGGATGATTTCTTCGGCAAAACACCCGGCCTCACAGCATAACCTTCGTTGACATCAGCCATTACTTCCTCCTGTTTAGAATCTGTGTGAGGAAAATGTACGCTGGAAGCGTATTTTTTGCGAGCTACAGACTCTTATCCAGCTTTGCTGGGTTAAAACGTTGATGGTTACATTACCCTGGCGGCGCAGCCAGGGCCTCAGGTTCCCGACCGCAGTACGATTCGCTTCGAAGCGCTCTTGCCGTCGGCGGTCACCTTTACGACAAAAGCGTTTGTCCCGTTCAGCCGCAATTCCGGCTGCCATACACGGGCCTCGTCTCCGGGTCGGGCCGTAAACCGGAATGGAGGCGCCATGGAACGTCCGTCGAGGGTAAACAGCGACAGCGTCACCGGCACCACCTCCTTGATTCCGGCACTTACCGCTATCCGGTTGCCCGGCAGCGCGGTGACAGAAAAACTTTCGGGCGAAGCTGCCGCCCGCCCGACAGTGCCGGTTCCGGACGGCGTGAGCGCGAGCATGACCACACTGTGGGCCGGCAGGGTGACCGTTACCGTGCTGCCGCTGAGCGAATAATTCGTCGCGGCAAACGGCTGGAGGTTCACCCGTTCCGCCACGTTATAGTCGTTATAGCTGTTGATCGCCGGACCGTTGACGATCTGGCCCGAAATCGCGTTGTAACTCCCGCCGGTCAGGGTGATGGTCAGGTTCTGCGCCGCGGTCGCGTGGATGTTGTTCACGCTGAGGTGAAGCATACCGGCGCTGTTCACCGACGCCGAGGCGGTCAGCGGATTGAGGTTGTTCACCCTGGTGGGACAGGTGAGCGTTGCGGGTACCATGCGCGCGTTATGGTGGGGAAGATAGAGCTTGTAAACGTAGAACGAGGGGGTTTTGATGAGCGCGCCGCTCGATGGATGGGTTAAAAACAGCGCGTGGATCGCGTTGACCGGCTGCGCCGACTGCGCCATCCAGATGCGGCGGCAGTTGTTGTTGAAGTAATTCAGGTGCTGCGCCGTGATCTGCGCGTCGCGCACCGTGCTCTGCTGATACGAAAGACCCATGCCGGCGATCTGGTCGTACCAGGCGCCCCACTCGTCGGGCTGGAGGCCCACGGTAATGTTCGGATCGCGGGTATTCATTATCGCCATCACCCTGTTCCCGATGGTCTCCATGGCGTACGCCCGGTTGAGGATGTTGTAATACTCGGTTTCGGTAAAATTGTACGAATGCGTTTTCTGGCCCTCGGTCCAGCTCATGGTGGTGTAGTAGTGCCATGACAGGCCCTCCGCGCTGCCGAGCTCCCTTCGCATCACGGAATCGGTCCAGGGAAAGGTGGTGGTGCCCTGGTCGTTGTATCCTGCGGCCACGATCCTGACTATTTTCCCCGCAAAAACGGCGGGAATCGCGGCTTTGAACGGATCGTACCAGGTGTTCAGGTACTGGGTCACCGTAATGCCGGTATAGCAGCCGCCCCACGGTTCGTTCCCCATGCCAAGATATTTGAGCCGGTTTGGGAACTTGCCGTGAATGTAATTGAGCCACGCCGCCATTTCCGCGGGCGTTCCCTCCTTGCAGTTGGCCTGGATGAACGGCGCACAGTTAACCAGGGAGCAGAGCTGGAAATATTCGTCGGTCCCCATCCCGTTCACCCGGTCTCCGCCCGGCCGGCTCGCCTTGGCGCCGATCCCGTCACGCCAGTTGTAAACCTCGGCGTTGCATCCGCCCGGGAACTGCAGCACGCCGATGCCGATCTCCCGCAGGCCGGCAATGATGTCGTTGCGCATGCCGTTGGTGTTCGGAATGGTGGAGGCGGTGCCGACGTAAATGCCGCCGTAAATGTCCCTGCCCCAGTCCTCCATCAGCGCGCCGTAGATGGTTTTTTTAATGGTGTCCCTGGCCTGACCGATGTTGAGCGTCAGGGTGTTCTGGGCAAAAACGCCCGACGCGGCAAAAACGACCGACGCGGAAATCAACGGTGCGACCTTTTTTAAAAATCCGATCCTGTCCATAGTCTCCCCAGGTTACAGGTTAACAGATGCATCTTCACGGGTTGTTGGAACCGAATTCCACGAGCCGATTATCGGGCTTCTGATTCATATAACACAGCCTTACCCAGTCCGCCGAGTGCGCGGCAAAGGAAACCACGACTTCGTCGGCAAACCCTTTGATGGGATAATCGCCGTCCGCCTCCATCCCTATCCGCATGGGCAGGGTATTGGAAATTCCGGCGACCCGCGTGATGTCCCCCACTCGTACGCCGGTTACGTCGATACCGTCAAGGAAAATCCGACAATTGGCGCTTCTCATTTTATCGATGACCACGCAGACGAAGTGCCAGCGGTCGGTGTCCGTAATTTTCACCGAAGAACCGCAGAAAAAAGTCCCGACCTCTCCCCACCGGGTCCCGCTTGAAGCGAGGTAGAACCGGGGGACGTCATTATTCAACGCAAGGAGCCAGCCGTAATTCGATTGCAGAATGGTGTCGCCGTTGGTCTTGCCGACGATGGTATACACGCCGCCGGTATCGGAGCGCTTTACCCATGCGCTCACGGTCATGTTTGAAGCGCCCGGATCCAGCACGTCACCCATGTCGCTGTAATCGCCGGAATCGACATACGCCTGGCCGAACCCGATGACCCCCGGCGTGTGCGACTGATTGCCGATCCTGCTGCCGTTGTGCCGGTCAAACGTCACGTCATCGACCGTGCCGCTGCTCTCGCCAAGGTGCCATACCCCCCTGAACGCATCCGCCGTGTCAAATACACGCCCGCCTTCAGATTGGTCCAGCGCCCCGGGATTGCCCCAGAACATGAGCAGATACTGGTCTGCGGTATTGCCCAGGACCGTATCGAGCCGCACCCATAGTTCCGCCGCGCCGCCCACCGGGTCCCAGCGTTCGATCTCATGCGGCAGCAGCGTCATGTCCGGTTTTGTAAAACGGATGTCCGCGCCGTCGGGCCGCGCCTGGGAAAAATCGAACGTGCCTGCGGTCAGACGAACCAGCACGGGAAACCCGGTAACCGTTGCAACGACATTGGCGCCTGTTGTCGACGTGTTCAGGAAGAGTTGCCGGGAATAGCGCCACTGGGCAAGCGTCAGGTTCGTCACCACACCGGCGGTACACGACACGGTCCCGACTTCCACGGGCACGAACGACGAATCCAGGGAAGCGATCCTGAGCTTATGTTCGCCGGGGGGAAGGTCGCTCAGGACAAAACGACCCGTAGCCGCAACGGTCACGCAGCGTTCCAGGCCATAAACCTGAACGAAGGTATACTGGGGCGGTTTCATGCCGATCGACCCCTCGACTCCGGCATAGGGTCTGAGCGTATCATGCAAAAAGATTTGCGCGGTATCGCCAGGCGCAACGGTAAACCTGAACAACGCGGCGGTCGCGGCACGGTCATTGACCTCGATGCAGTACTCTCCCGCAGGAAGGGAGTCGATGGAAAACCGGCCGTAGGCGTCGGTCAGGTACTCCCTGAAACGCGCGGCGCTCTTTGGAAGAACAAAAGCCTTGAGATGGTCCGCCGGCCTCACGATCACGTACGCGCCGGCCGCGTAACAGCCGTCTTCCTTGACTATGCACGCCGCGACCCGCGCGTTGCCGGTGTCGGTGGTGCCGCCGGAGAGCGGCCCGAGTCCGCAGCGGCACGCAAGCGCTATCGTCAGGGCCAGAAGCGTGATCGGGTATCTCATTTGTCCCCCCCTGGGCCGTTTTCGCCGCGCACGACCTCTTCACTTACCGGGAACAGGGCGACGTTCATCTGGTAGACGCGGGTCGCGTCGGCGTCCTGATTGACGATGATCTTGAGCCGGTCCTTCAACGCTTCGATCTCCGCGGCGAGCACATGGAAGGTCTCACGGGAGACGCCCATGGTAACGCCCGATACGTGCCGTTCGGTTTTTTCTACCGTGTCAAGGGCCTCCCGTGACCGGTCG
>JAFGOU010000181.1 GCA_016926315.1 Chitinispirillaceae bacterium | reverse complement strand
TCTCGATTCGTGAAAAACGACATCGTGGAAAAACTCCGCATACCCGGGAAAAAAATCCGGGTGTTGCCGCTGGCGGTTGACGAAGCGGTGTCCTCGTCGTTCGCGGCGCTCGACAGGCGATCTCCGGCGCAGGCCGAACCCTATCTGCTTGCTCTTGGCGAAACACCGAATAAAAACATCGCAGCGGTCGTTGCCGCGTACGAGCGCCTGTGCGAGCGCGGCTTTTCCGGTGAATTGCGGGTGATCGGTGCCCTGGAACGCCAGACCGGCACGGTGCAAGCCGCGGTCGCGGCGAGCCGTTTCCGGAACCGGATCATCTTCGTTGAAAAGGCCACCACGGCCCAGCTTGTCGCGAATTACGCCTCGTGCCGGGCGTTTCTGTTTCCCTCGCTGTTTGAAGGATTCGGACTGCCGGTCATCGAGGCCATGTACTGCGGCGCGCCGGTGGTGACGTCAAACACCACCTCGCTTCCCGAAGCGGGCGGCGATGCCGCGCGGTATGTAGACCCCGGAAACATCGAGGCCATGACCGGCATGGTGGAGCGCATCATGCGCGACGGACCGTTCAGGGAAGAGCTTGTGCAAAGGGGAATGGCGCATGCCCGGCGCGGGAACTGGAGTGAAGCGGCGGAGATGGTACTGCAGGTATACGAGGAACTGGGAGCCGGTTCCGACCCGATACGGTAACGTACCCCGTACTATGCGCCGCCGCGCTCAAGCAGCTTTTCAATAGCGGTAAGGACCCGGCTGGTCGATAGTGACTTGAGACACTTGTTGTCCTTGCAGGGTGCGCGGGTGAAATGGCAGGGAGCGCACGGCATGTCGCTTTCGATGGTGATGTCGTTTCCGCCGCGCGGTGCGGTTCGCGCCGCGCTCGTGGGTCCGAACAGCGTGACGGTGGGGACTCCCAGGAGCGAGGCGCAGTGTGCCGGACCTGAATCGTTGCCGATGAACAGACGGTGTGCCCTGATCGCCGCGATGAGCGTTTCAGGTCCGTGCGAAACACAGATCGAACATCCGTGTATGCTCGAAAAGGAGGCATACCGGTGCGCCTCGTCCGGTCCGAGAAGCACGGTCACGCTGCATTCACGCTGCACCAGTTGTTCGATGATCTCCCGGTAACGCTCGATCGGCCACTCTTTATGAGGGTAGCCGCTGCCGGCACCGGGGTGAACGAGCACGGAACGGCGCGGGGCGTGAGTACCGTTTCCGGCGGGCACCGCAGCAGGATACCGTGCATCGGCCGTTTCCGGCGAAACGCCGATGGCGCCGGCAACGAGTGCGAGGTTCTGGTCGATATCGTGTTCTGATTCGGAAAGCGGCAGGGAGTAGTCGTAGAGACGATCGGTCGGTGCCTCGCCGGGATACCGGAAGCCGGCGCAGAAACGGCCGGCCAGGCGTGCCTTGATTTCGGCGGAGACCCGGAACGCGGCGACCACGGTGGTAACAACGGCGTCGTATCGGCGATGGCGGGCTGCCGCCGCAATGAGCGGTGCAAGCGAGTCCGACTGAAGCGAGAACGGTTGAAGGAGACGCGAAAGAATGGCAAGGTGTCCCTGCGGTACGAATACGTCGATCGAGGCGCCAGGCAGCATTTTTCTCAGAAATACGAGTGCCGGCAGAGCCATGATCCCGTCACCCATGCCGCCGGCAATGATAACGGCAAACGCACGCAGCCGCGCAAGGCGGCGCCGTTTGATCGTGCGGCTCACCGACCGGAGCCGGTTTTTAACCAGCCGCCGTGCGAGCAGGACCGGTACGGTATGCATACGCTGCCTCCGTGCGAAGGATGACGTGCAGGCGGGACATACGCCGCCTGCCTGCTGTAATCTATTTTACCAGCCGGCGCGGATCAAGTCATCTTCCTTGTGAAAGAACTGCATGCACCCGTGAACTATCTGAATTTCAATCTCGACCCCTTTCAGGAGCAGGCCTTCGCCGCAGTTGATAAAGGGGAATCTCTCATCGTCGCAGCCCCGACCGGCTGCGGAAAAACGCTGCTCGCAGAGTACGCCGTCGAAGTCTCGATGAGCCGGGGGAAACGGGCCGTCTATACCGCGCCGGTCAAGGCGCTGTCGAACCAGAAGTACCGGGACTTCCGCAAGCGGTTCGGTGACGATGCCGTCGGCATCCAGACCGGTGACGTGACGATCAATCCCGAAGCGCGGCTGCTCATCATGACCACCGAGATCTTCCGCAACCTGATCCTCGAGGACTCGCCGCGGCTTCAGGACATCCACTACGCCATATTCGATGAGATCCACTATCTCGACGATCCGGAGCGTGGAACCGTCTGGGAGGAGAGCATCATTTTGGCGCCTCCTGCCATCCGGTTCATGTGCCTCAGCGCGACCGTACCGAACGTCCGGGAACTTGCGGCGTGGATGTCGGAGGTTCGCCATACGCCGTTCCAGGTGATCGAAGAGACCGAACGGCCCGTTCCGCTCCGGCACCTCTTCTATCATCCAAAATTCGGGATCATGAACCTCAAGGGCATCAAGAAAAAGTACCGCGGCAACCCGTCCGAACGGAAGAAATTTCTGCGCCACAAGCCGTCGTCGCGCCAGATCATCGACCTCGTGCTGCGTCAGGGACACGTGCCGGTGCTCTATTTCTGCTTCAACCGCAAGGCGTGCGAACGAAACGCCGAACTGCACGGTCGGCGGGGACTTTTAAGCCCGGACGAGAAACGACAGGTAACGGCGCTCGTTGACGAACTTGAGGCCCAGTACCGCCTTGTCGGGTACGAAAAGATTGGGCGCCTTCGCGTGCTCTGGGAATCGGGCGTCGCGTTCCACCATGCCGGCATTCTGCCCGCGGCAAAGGAGATCGTGGAGCGCCTTTTCACCGCCGGACTCATCAAACTCCTGTTTTGCACCGAAACGTTCGCGCTGGGTATCAACATGCCGGCGAGCGCCGTGATCTTCGACGAGCTCGAAAAATTCGACGGCGTGCAGTTTAATTATCTTATGACAAGAGAGTACCACCAGATGGCCGGCCGGGCCGGCAGGCGCGGCATGGACGTGGAGGGGTACGTCTATTCTCTCGTGATTCCCGAAGCGACCGACCCGCGTCACATCGAGCGGCTGCTGTACGGCAAAAACGAGAGCATCTCAAGCCGGTTTTTCGCCTCGTACTCGACCATTCTCAACCTGTACAGCCGTTACGGCGAGGGCGCGTTCGACATGTTCCGCCGCAGTTTTCATAATTTCAGGAAGGGGGTGTTCGCAATCTCCAGGCAGTACCAGAAGGAGGAGCAGCAGATACGCAACAGGATCGCCTTCCTCCAGTCTGCCGGGTTTCTCGACGGCATGTCGCTCACCGACAAGGGCCGCCTTGCCGCGGCGGTCAACGGGTACGAAATTCAGGCCGCGGAGCTTTACTGCAGCAGGAGCTTCGACGAATGCACGGTGGCACAACTTCCGGTCGTGCTCGCCGCGCTCGTAACCGAAGAGTCGCGCAGCCGCAAGGCGGCGCTCAAACCCTCCTCCCTGCGGCTCCGTTTCGAGGCCGAAAAGGTGATTCACAAACTTCGCACCAAAGAGATCCGGCACACCATAACGAACCCGATTCGCGAGATGGATCTTTCACTCGCCGCACCCATTTACGCGTGGGCATCGGGTTGTTCTCTCAGGGAGCTCCTCGCCTTCGGCATGCCCGAAGGCGACCTCGTGCGGCTCCTCCGGATGACGATTCAGCTTCTGCGCACACTGCGTGACTGCGTGCCCGACCCGGTTGTTTCGGAGCGCATGCACCAGGCGCTTGAGCTTGTAAACAGGGATGTGGTCGACGCCCAGGCGCAACTGGAGGTGGGGTAAGGGGAAAATGTAGAATGTAGAATGAAAACAGAGGTCACTGCCGGATTTTTCGCGTGGCCTTCTTTAGATCTGGCACGCATACGCTCACCAACCGGTACCCCCCGTACACCCCCGCCCCGCATGACATGCCGATAAGCGCCCCGCCGAGAACGTCGAGCGGATAGTGCACGCCGACATAGATCCGCGAATAGCCGATGAGGCCGGCGAACAGGAAAAACCAGGCCGAAAGCCGCGGGTAGAGGAGCGAGAAGAGCATTGCCTGGGCGAACATGTTCATGGCATGATTGGATGGAAACGAGAAAGAGGTCTTGTATCCGAGCAGGAACCTGCCGCCTTCAATGAGTACCTCGGGATTGCACGGCCTGAGACGGTGGAACAGCGGTTTGATGACCTGCGCGGCCAGCGGGTCGGTGATTGCCACGGTGACCATGGAGAGCAGTACCAGGAGCACTGCACGTTTCCGGTCCATTTTCCAGAAAAGCAGCCCGACGAGCAGCGCTCCCGGTACGATCCAGAACCGGCTGTTGGTGATCGTCACGAAAAACGGATCGAGCAACGGATGCGCAAGGGTCGCATTGATGAAGAGAAAGAGCGCGGTGTCACCGTTGAGGATGGCGTCGAGCATACAACGTTATTTCGCCGGAGAGGAGGTGTCGGACGGAACCGGTTTTGCAGCAGCATCGGTCGCTTTATTGCTGTCGATGGCGGCGGGAAAAGGGTCCGGGAGTGTCGAGTCCTGCAAAATGACGGGGTCCGCGGCCGGCGGCACGGTATCCGGCGTCGTTTTCACGGGCGGTTGAGCGGGTTTGTCCGGCGCCTTCCTGACCGGCGCGGCGGTCTGGTTGATGAGCCGCGCCGTGATGGACCCGACCTTGATCTTCGATTTGATCAGGACCGGTCGTTTCAGCTTGTCGTCGGTAAACCAGACCTCGAGTTTGTCCTTTTTGTTGAAAGCGCCCTTCTCGGTCACGAGTTTCGGTTCGAGCACC
>JAFGOU010000180.1 GCA_016926315.1 Chitinispirillaceae bacterium | reverse complement strand
GGAGACGCGGAAGGCGCGGTGACCGGCCGTCAATGGGAGCAGCGCAAGGAAGTCATGCGCGACGTCATTATTTATTCGAGGAATAACCCGAGCGTTCTCTACTGGGAAGCGGGCAACGCCGACATCTCAGAATCGCAGATGCAGCAGATGCTCGACACAGCGCACAAATGGGACCCGAACGGTGGAAGGGTGCAGGGCTGCCGCGGCATCCTGGGAACGAGGATTGCGGAATGGGCTGGAGAAATGCTGTATGTCAACAAAAGCCGAACGCGGCCGCGCTGGATGACCGAATACCAGCGCAACGAGAGCCCCCGACGATGGTGGGACGAATATTCGCCACCCGAGTTTCACCGAAATGACGAGGGTTCCTCGACGGTCGCGGGCATGAACATGAACCAGGACATGTTCATCCGTGAAAGCGTTCACCGCTGGTGGGAAGCCTGGATCGGACGCCCGGGATTTGCCACCGGACCGAATACGCGCGTGTGCGCCGGAGGCGTAAAAATCGAATGTTGTGACGGAACGACGTTTGCACGCAGTGACGAAAACTACCGTCGCAGCGGCGTCATGGATGCTATGCGCCTGCCCAAGGACGCCTATGGCGCATTCAAGGTCATGTGGAACGGCTGGGTCGAGGTGGACAACAAGGATGTCTATGTGGTCGGACACTGGAATTATCCGGCAAATACGCGCAAGAACGTTTACGTGGTCTCGAATTGTGAAAAAGTTGAGCTTTTTGTCAACAACGTATCCAAGGGGTTCGGAACGCAGGAGCACCGGTTTTTTTATTCGTTTTCGAATATAACCTGGGAAGCCGGGACAATAAAAGCGGTCGGGTATGATAAAAACAATGTAAAGAAAGCGGAAGACCAGCGCGTCACGGCCGGCGCCGCCAACAAACTCAAATTGACGCCGCACGTCAGTCCCGCAGGGCTCAGGGCGACGGGAGCGGACCTGGCGCTCATTGACGTCGAAGTGCTTGACGCGAGCGGCGTCCGTTGCCCCACGGCAAACAATTCCATTACCTGGGCGGTCACCGGACCGGCGGAATATCGCGGAGGCATGGCCGGAGGGCGTGCCGGCAATTATATACTTGCATCCAGTTTGCCCGTTGAATGCGGTCTTGGCAGAATAATGGTTCGGCCCACCACAACGGCGGGTACCATCACGGTTACCGCATCGTCAAGCGGGCTCACCGGAGCTTCGGTTACACTCACGTCGGTCGCGGTTCCCGTAACCGGCGGCATAACGACGGTCATGCCGAACGACGGATTGCCGTGCAACCTGGAACCGCTCCCGCCGTATCAACTGGCAAATCCTCAGGCCAAAACGATATTCCCGACGAGCTGTTCCGCCGGAACGAATTCCTACGATGACTACGAAAACACCAATTCGTCCGCCTCTTCCATTACGTATAATTTCGCCTCGCAGCAGGTCAGCGCGGTGCACATCAAGTTTTCCGATTTCAAGAATTCGCATAATGTCAGGATATCGGTCGGCTCGACGCAGGTTTACAGCGGAACGCTGCCCGGAGGACTCGGCTACATACCGGTTACGTTTAATCCTGTAACGGGAAGCTCGGTCACGATCGCCGCCGCCAGCGGAAGCATCGGCATTACCGAAACCGAAATCTACGGCCCGGGAGAACTTTCGGGCACTGAAACCGTTCCGGCACAACGGGCGTCCGCGGCTTTTACCGTGCGGAACTTTCATGACCGCGTCATGGTGACGCTGCCCGGGACGGAGTACCGGGTGCGCCTTGTCGATCTCGCCGGAAAAACGGCGTTTGCCGAACAGGGACGAGGAAAAGGCATTCATACGGTAGCGATTAAAACGGACCGCATGGCGCGCGGCGTGTATCTGCTCGAAACCAGGTCCGGCGCGCGATACATCCGAAAGGAAGCGATAGTTATCAGATAATTCGTTCGGTTCTCCGTTTTCCCTATCGTGGATCGGGGTGACGGAATGCAATCAACCATGAGACGATCAATAACACTTTACTTTGGAGGATGTATGAACGTTCGTACAGTGATGAGTAATACCCTCTTCATTGCGGCAATGTGGGCCGTCGCGGCGCTATCGGCCCCGCCCGGGCTCTGGATGTACACCGATGAGTATGGATCACCCCCCTATTCCGGGGTGGAGCTGGTCGATACGCTCTCGTTCGGGCCTCCCTATGAGGTCACCGATTCCACGTTCGGGATCCTTCGTGATGATGCGTACGATTACACGGAAAGCGTGATGAACCATTTCAAATGGCCGTATCAATTCACCAACGGCTGGGCCGGGTGCAAATTGATATGGGAGGACCGCGACTGGTCCTGGAATGCGTATGGATACGATTCGCTGGTTATCAAATATATCGGCCCTCTGGCGAACCATAAGATCGATATCAGCTTCGGTCTGGCATTCACCCGTTTTGATACCGCGTTCGTCGAACATATAGGCTCAATTAACGCCAACTACGTGAGCGCGTACTCATCGGATGCCTGGAAAACCGTTGCCATTCCGCTGCCCCCAGCCCCAACCAGCGCGCCCATCGATTCCGCGCGAAAATACCTTCGTGAGATCCGGTTTCTCATCCATAACGCCGAAGGCGAGACCTCGATGACGAGCCCCCAGGGGTATTTCTACCTCGATAAGGTCGGCCTGGTGAAGACGTCAACCGCGATCGCTTCGAAAAAAACGGCGCATGCGCGCGTAACCGTCCCTTCGACGTTCGTTCCCTCGGTTACCGGCCCGGCGGTGCTCGGCATATACTCTCTTTGCGGAAAGCGGCTTGTTGAAAAATCCGTTACGGCCGTCGCCGGCCGGCAGTATTCCGTCAGGCGTTTTTCGCGGGAGCATGCCGGGTTCCCCATAACGCAATGCTGCATCGTCCGGATCAGCGGTCCGGGCATCACTGTTCTGGAAAGGATCTGGTGATATGAGACGCTATTCACTCGTTGCAGTATCGACCGCCGCTCTCCTTGCGATCGGCGCGTTTGCCGCGGAAACCGTGGTCAAAAACAGCGCGCCGTTTTCGTTCCCTCTTACCGTGGGGACCGTGACCGGTAAACAGGCGTTTGCCGGCCACGCCTCGTTTACGGCTGCGTACCGGACTGCGGGCGGAATGTTTCTGGATCTTTCATGGTCGTTTTCCAGCAACAGGCATGCGGGAACGATCACATTGTTTTCCCTGAGGGGGACCATCATCCGTTCCTTTCCGATCAAAGCGGCGTCAGGTTTCATCCGGTTGAATATTTCCGAATCCCGTCTTGCCAAAGGCATCTATTTCGCGAGGCTATCTTCAGGGCCGGCGAATAAAAACCTTAAAATCGTTATTTATTAAAGGAACGTCGATCATGCGCTTGCTTTTTTTCTATGTATCGGCAGCACTGTTATTGTTTCAAACAGTACCCGCGACACCGACTATCGTTGATACGGTTCTGGTTCCGGTAAAAATCATCAGGCTCGGCAGTATCACCGCCCAGCAGGGGTCCGATACGGTTTATGAATATTCGGGACAGGTGTATTACGATTTACGTATCGGATCGCAGGATTCGCTTACCGTCGCGCTGGATTTTATTCCCGCCGCCGGCGGAGCGCCGGTAACCCCTTACGAAATCACGGGAGACGCGGGAATTCGGAGCGCGGTGAACGGCATAAACGGTCGCAACGTCGTCGCGTTTAAATGCAGGATCACCGGAAAACCGGCGCTTCAATATACCGCGCGAATTACCCTCACCGGCGATACCAGCCGGATCGAGAAAATCACCGACAGCCTGTACCGGCTCATGACCGACCAGGAACGGATCGATCAGCTTCATGGGACCGGCACGCGTTCTTCCGCTGACCTCGCGCGCCTCGGAATTCCCGGATATTACATGTCAAACGGGCCGTCCGGCGTCTGCCACGGCGCGACCGGCACCGCCTCGGCGTTTCCCACAGGCGCGGCGATGGGATGCACGTTCGACACCGGCATCATCAAACAGCTCGGGGGTGCGCTTGCCAAGGAATTCTACGCAAAGGGCAAATACATACTCGAAGGCCCGATGCAGAACCTGGTGCGGGACCCGCGCGGCGGCAGGAACTGGGAGACGTTCAGCGAAGACCCCTATTTAAGCGCGCGCATCAGCGTGGCGTATTGTCAGGGCGTGCAGAGCCTCGGGTGCGTGGTCATGCCGAAGCACTTTATCGCTAACGACATGGAGGCGCTGCGGAGCCTCTACAGCTCGGAGATTTCCGAACGGACCCTGCGCGAGATTTACTGCATGCCGTTTGAATACGCCGTAAAGGAGGGCAAGGCGTGGTCGGTCATGAGCTCGTACAACAAGATCAACGGGCTCTACGCCTGCGACAACAAGCATGTTCTGACCGATATTCTCAAGGACGGCTGGGGTTTCAGGGGTTTCGTCTGTTCCGACTGGAATTCCGTCAAGTCAACCGCTGACGCTGCGAACGCCGGGCAGGATATCGAAATGCCGGGGTCGAGTTTCTTCGCCACCGGGCTTTTGAATTCCGTCACGCTCGGACAGGTCTCACGCGCGCGTTTTGAGGACATGGTGAAACGGATTCTCAGGGCCAAAGTGTGGGCCGGGGTTATCGGCAAGCTGGGGGAAGCCGCGGTAGTCAAATATGGGAGCGATCTCAAAAGTGAAGCCCATAAGCAGCTTGCGCTTGAAATAGCCCGAAAATCGATCGTGGTGGTCAAAAACGAAAAATTCGGAAGCGAAACGGTTCCGGCATTGCCATTAGACAAAAGCAAAACGGTTTCCCTCATCGGACCGTATGCCGGCATTTCGCGTTTCAACGGCAGCGGCAGTGGCAGGAATTGTCCGTACTACGACGTTTCGCCGCTGCAGGGGGTTATCAACAAGGTCTCGGCGGCAAAAGTGGTTGATTCCGCCCAGTGGAGAACTGCCGACATCGTAATCGTTTGCCTCGGCGTGTCCGGCGAAGGAGAGGGCAGCGAAAGAACAACCGCGACGCTGGAGCCTCCGGCCGGGCAACTCAGCCTGGTGAACGCCGTTTTGGCCGCGAATAAAAAATGCGTAGTCGTGCTGACCGGCGGCAGTGCCGCGGTGCAGGAATCCTGGGCCAACGCGCCTGCCATCGTGGTGGCATGGTATCCCGGCGAGGAGCAGGGAAACGCCCTCGCCGATATTTTGTATGGCGACGTCAATCCCTCGGGAAGGCTTTCATCCACCTGGCCGGCGTCGGTCGGGCAATTGCCCCCGTTTACCTCGGCCGGCAACATCGTCCAGTACGAAGGCCCTGACACCGGGAGGGGATATCGCTATTATGACCGCATGAATCTCACGCCTCTGTACTGCTTTGGCCATGGCCTCAGCTATACCACCTTCGAGTACAGTAATCTCAGGATCGGCCCAAATCCCGGGTTCGTGGGCGAAGATATTACGGTTACTGTGGACATTCGGAATACCGGAAGCCTGGCCGGCGAGGAAGTGGCGCAGCTTTATATTAGCGAAAGCGCGCCCAAACTGTCACGGCCAATCAAGGAATTGCGCGGATTCGCGCGCATTACGCTCGAACCGGGAGAAAAAAAGGCGGTTTCCTTTGTGCTTCGCGAGCGGGAATTCGCCTACTGGGACCCGGCGGTGAATGCATTCGTCGCCCAGCCCGACGCTTACACCATAAAGGTCGGTCCTTCCTCGAAGGTATTGCCGCTCACGGGAACGCTGACGCTGGAATCGCCGTGGTGACGGAGGCTTGCTCAGATCCGGCGAATAAATCTCAGATAAGAAAGGAATCGCAATGGTATCGTTTCGTCGCGCGGCAATAATATCCCTGACAGCCGGCACTATGGGTCTCCTGTCGGTATGCCAAAAACAGAATCCTGTCGCACCCGTTAATCCCGTTCCCACGGAACTGGAGGGCTCATGGTCGGGAATGAACAAGGACGGGCTCGATCCCACCTTTTGGACTTACACTATGAAGCTCGATTCCATCGTCATCGACGGCGACGGCCTGATGCGATATCGCGGTTCGTTTACCCTCGATACCACGGTCTCGCCGCGATGGATCACGATTACGGTCATGGAGGCCGCCGATCGGGCCGAGAAAGGGAAAACGATCCCGGCGCTCTATCAGCTTTCGGGAAATATTCTTGAAATCACCGCCAACGCGCCCGGCAGTTACCGGCCGGCATCCATGGATGCCGCGCCGGTCATTTCGCTCATCGATAACGATTAAAATTTTTGAAAGGAAAGGTATGCCATCATTTCGTTCCTTGCTCTTCATACTTGCCGCGACGATTTTATTACCCGCGTTCGGGGATGCTTCGGTAATCGAGTCGGATAAGCTCCTGATGCACCATTCCGGTTTTTTAGGGCTCGAAGTGGGCCAGATCGTTCACGGCTACAACGATTCTAAGGCCGGCGGCGTGGGAGAAATAAACCGGGGATGGTGCGAGCGCATGCTGTTCCAGTATGTAAATAATGTCGAGGTAACGGACCGCGTGCGCCTCAACCTGGCGATCGAATGCCAGATGAGCTATTCGTTTCCCTACTGGCTGTACGCCTCATGGGAGGCGAAACTGCCCAAGTTTTCTTTTTACCCTGATCGCGCAGAAGGGACCTATACGATTGGAGATCCTGCCCTGTTCCGGTTTCAGTTCGGGTTCGGCTATTTCCCGTACAAGACCAATCCTGACGTTAAAAACCTGGGTGAATATCTTTTCAGGACCGGCACCTATCCGCTCTATGTGTTGAACCATTTCAACCGGCCGTATTCCCGGCTGCTCGGAATAAGGTCGAGTTTTACATTCATGAACGACGCGCAATTCGACGTGCTATTGACGAGCGCAACGCTTGTTCCGCCGCTGGCAAATTTCTCGCTTTCCTGCATTGCCCGGTATACGCTGCTTAAAACTTTCGACATGGGCGCGGGCATCAGTTTCGCGAACCTTTTTCCGGTCGATGAAAAATTGACGACCCCGACCGGCAACGACGCGACGAGATACACCGACGTCAACGGCGATACCGCCTACTACACCTTCAAAGGCGTCAAACCCATGGCAAAAATCGCGATCGACCCCAAACCGCTCATCGCCAGGCTTACCTCCGTCGATCTTTTCAATGAAAAGGATTTGCGCCTTTACGGAGAGGTATGCGTGTCGGGATGGGACAATTATAAGAATTACGATACCTCGCTCGCCGGGAGGGCCCGTAACTACTATGAAAGCCGGGACGACAGGACGGTATATATGGTCGGGGTGAACGCCCCGTCGGTCTTAAAGCCGATCGGAAGGCTGCTTGGCGCGTTCGGGCTTGATGTTCCGGTCCTCGATCGCCTGGATTTCGATGTCTTGTCCCTTGAGTACGAGTATGTACCCAATAAGTATCCGAACAGCACCTTTAACATGCTCGGCGTAACGACCCAACCCGTGCCGGCGCCGAGCCTCTTTCCGAGTACCGGAAGCGGAAAGGTCTACCCATGGTACTGGACCATCTACGCCAAGAAGACCTTTCTGGAACGGTTCGCGGTTATCGCGCAATTCGCCCGCGATCACATGCGGCCGATCAATAACGATCCCGCTTACCAGTATGTCGAGGATGTACTCGAGAGAAAAGGCGACTGGTGGTGGAATGTCCGGCTCAATGTCAGCTATTAGTATTTTCCGGGCTTTTCACCCTGAATCCTGGGGAGGCAAAAGGGGCTTCGCGGTAGGCGCCTCGCTGATCGTCGGATTGACCTTGTTCGCCTTTTCGCCCTCCCTGCTGAACGGTTTCACCAATTGGGATGATGACCGGCTGGTGTTTGCCAATGCGGATATTCACGGTACCTCATTCCGGCAAACAATCAGGGTTTTCTCCTCCTTTTATCTCAACCATTACGCGCCGCTCACCATGCTCTCCTTCATGGCCGAGTATTCGCTATTCGGCGCACATCCTCTGCCGTATCATGCGACCAATCTGCTGCTGCATATACTGAACGCGGTGTTGGTGTTCGCCTTCATAAAAACGCTTTCCGGCAATCTGCGGATCGGCCTTCTCACCGCCCTGCTGTTCGCGCTGCATCCGCTTCGCGTCGAGTCGGTCGCCTGGATCGCTGAGCGGAAAGGCCTGCTTTCCGCATGCTTTTATTTTTCGTCGCTGCTTATGTACGCCCGGTATTGCCGCGTCGGCCGGGGCGGTTGGTATGGGGGAAGCCTTCTGGCGTTCGCGGCTTCGCTTCTGTCAAAAAGCATGGCGGTGAGCCTGCCGTTCGTACTGCTCCTCGTGGATTATGCTGCCGGCCGCAGGATCGGTCGTAGAGAGCTCATGGAAAAGACGCCATTTTTTCTCTTGGCCGCAGCAGGCGGGATTATCGCATTGATCGGCGCCCGGGGCACGGGATATCACCACAGCTGCACTCTTGTCGAACGCCTCGTTTCGCCGCTGCTCACGGTCCTGTTTTACATTTTTAAAACGGTCGTGCCCGTGCGTCTCTGCGCGCTGTATGATGGCGGCGGCATGCCCGCTGCAGCCGCAGTGACGGCAACGATTATCCTGCTTGCCGTCATTGTCCTCATCGTTCGCTGCCGGATCGATAACAAGAAGAAAATCTTCGGCGCGGCATTTTTTCTCGTCACCCTGGCTCCGGCGATGCAAATAGTATCGTCCGGCGGATGGACCAATCTCGCCGATCGGTATACATATATTCCGCACATCGGGCTTTTTTATTTTTTCGCCGAGAGTGCGGCAGCGATCTATCGCCGGCGAGGAAAATTCACCCGGCGAACACTGACCGCCGGTATTGCGACAACGCTGCTTTGTTGCGCCGTGATAACATCCCTGCGATGCCTGGTCTGGCGCGATAGTTTTACTTTATGGAACGATACCATCGGCAAATGCCCCGGCGCGGTTGCGTATTGCAATCGCGGCATTGCATGGAAATCGGCGGGCAATCTCGATAGCGCGCTCGCGGATCTCGATCGGGCGATCGCATTCGACTCTTTATATGCCTTTTCCTATGGAAACCGCGGTGAGGTGTTCATCCGGTTCGGTGACTTTGAGCGTGCGCTCGCCGATTTCACCCGCGCGATTTCGCTTGATCCGAATTATGCGAGCGCCTACCGTAACCGCGGGGGCGTTTATCTGTATCGAGGCGAGTATGACCGGGCTCTTTCCGATTTCCACCAGGATATCCGGATCAACCCAAGGCACGCGGAAGCATATTATAACCGTGGATTGGCGTATAGTGTGAATAACGATTTCGAACGGGCCATTGCGGATTACACGCAGGCGATCGTCCTTGATTCGACCTGTTCACGCGCCTATTACAACCGGAGTATCGTCTTTGGAAAAATCGGCGACCGCGATCGCGAACAAAGCGATCTGGAAAAGGCGTGCGCATCAGGATTGCAGCGGGCGTGCGAGGGCTTGATGAAGAACCACACCGAAGCTGCGGAATATCATTGACCTTTGTTCGCCCGACACGCCACTCGCTTTGGCAATAGTTCTTCCGATACAGCATTCTTTTTTCCTTTCTAGTTCCGCAGTTTTCCTGCATTGCTTATTTTTATATTCACTTCGCTAAACCACGAGGATGCAATGAACGAAATCATAAAGCTGCTGGATAAAACCAGCGCGGTCGAGGCGATAAACAAGCTCGGCGAAGAGGACCTGCGGTATCTGAACCGGATGATCGTAGACCGGATCAATTACCTCACGCACCTGAAGCGTAAAAGTCAGCTCAGGCAGTTCATCCCCGGTGACCGGGTGCGGTTCAAGACTCCCTACGGTGAGGAGAAGTCTGGAACCGTGATTCGCGTGAACCAGAAAACCGTGAGCGTGAGCACCGGGGAGAGCGAGGGGTGGTGGAAGATTTCGCCGGGACTGCTCACGCTTGAGGAGCGCGGCTAAGGTTCGCTGCAATCGCGGTGCTGTAACTGTTTCCTTCTGTAAGTACGTTGCGCGGGGAATTGTCGATAGGGTTAAGCCGTTTAGACCTCTTCCCCCTGCCCCTGCTTCGGCCGGGCTCAGCACGAGCTTTTCCCGAAGAGAGAAGGGGGAGAATCCAAATTGACAAGTCCCCTCTCATTTCGGGAGAGGGGAGAGGTCAAACAAAGCTAAGGTGAGGAGCGGTCTCCTGAAAGTAATTGGAAGTTATTGATTACCAGAGAAAACAAATCCGCGTACTTTTCCCTTCACCAGCCCGCATTCGCCACGACCTTCCTCACCAGAACCGTGCCGTCGCTGCTGTGTAAGCTTAACAATCCTACGCCTGCCGGAAGTTCGAAGGCGTTGCCGGTGGTCTCAAGAACTGTTCTTCCTCCTGTTACCGGTCCCTGAAACAGCGATGCAATGCGCCGGCCCTTAAGGTCGAGCGCATCGACGGTTACCGTCGCAGCGACCGGAGCGGTCAGCTCGATTGCGGAGCCGGTCAGGTTCAGCGCATATTTCGTGTTGACGGACGCGCCGTTTCCCGTAAATTCGCGATCCCTGTCGGTCGAAACATCGGGCAAGCTATCGCCTGCCAGCTCGTTGAGGTACACCTCGAGGTTGGTATAGCCGTCCTTGCTCAGGGTGATACCATTGCGGTCAGCGGCGTTCGACGGATTGAGACTGTGTGAGGTTTCCCAGGCGTCGGGCATGCCGTCGCGATCGGTGTCGAAATTCGCAGGGCGGGTGGCATTGGCGAGAACGCCGTACCCGCTCGCGCCGATGCCTGCGGCGGCGAGGTCCGCCTCGGTCTGGATCAGGTTGCCGGTCTGGTTCTGGACCCGCCACACGCAGAGGCTGTCGACCTGGTCGCGTCTGGGCTTGATTGCGCCTGCGCGCGACATGACCTTGTTGTACGCTTCGAGCGGCGCATCGGTCTTAACCTGCGGCGCGGTGAGCCTCGTGGATGACATGGTAGGAGTTCCTTCGATCATGTCAATGCCGGTTTTTGAGCTGTTGAGCCGTCCGTCGGCATTGCCGTCGAGCAGGTTGTTCTGGAAATGGAGGCGGAAATTCGAAGTGCCCTTGTGGAGCGCGTAATTGGCGCTGCGGCTGGAAATGAAATAGTTGCCAACGACATTTGCCGCGTGCGAGCCGTTTTCCGTGCCGGCCATGATGAACGGGTCGTAGCTCAGCGACCAGCCCTGCTCCTCGCCCACCGGATCGCGCGCGTTCCAGCCGTAAATCACGTTGTTGACCCAGTCAAGAACGGCGCCGTTTTCGGAACGGGCGCGCGGGTTGCGGGTCTTGTTGAACGCCCAGAGCGTGTGATGGATGGTGGTGCCGCTCGCGCAGAGCAGGCTGCCTGCAGAGTGGTTGTTGCGCTGCACTCCCCAGGCGATGATGGACCATTGCACCGTGAAGTTGGACGGCCCGGTCCCTTCGTCGCCGGGAAGCGAAAGCGTTTCGTCGGTGCCGAACATGATGGAGCAATGGTCGATGATCACGTTGTCGGACGAGGAACTGACGGTCATGGCGTCGTCGCGGTCAGTGGCGCTCGTGATATCGCCCTTGCGGACCCGCAGGAAGCGGGCGATCACGTTGCTCGCGCCGATGGAGAATTTCATGCCGCGGATTCCGATGCCCTGGCCCGGTGCGGTCTGGCCCGCCAGGGTGACATAATCGTGTGTGACACCGAGATCGCTTGCGAGCGTGATCCAGCCGCCCACGTCGAAAACAATGGTGCGGGGCCCGGACGCAGAGCCGATACCGTCACGCAGAGAGCCGCTGCCTGCGTCGCTTAAGGTCGTGACGTGATAGACGTCCCCGCCGCGGCCGCCCTGCGCGTTCCGGCCGAATCCTTCGGCGGTCGGAAACGCGGGGAGTTGGCCGAATACAGAGGTACAAAGGGAACAGACAAGAAGCAGCAGAACGGGGGCCTTTCTATGCGTGTGAGCACGGTTCATAGACGATACGTTTCCAAGAGGATCTTTGCCAATAATATATCTCATAAATAGAACCTGCGCTTCCTTCGGATACGCCGGGGGTTTTCCGCCCCATGTCATATCGTTGACCAAATTAATCAATATTTTACTGATCATCACTGATAATATAGCGTAAAATATCGCCTAATTGTCGCAAAAATCGATATTACTGTATAAATAATGCGTTGACCATCAAGTCAACAAAAAGCAAATATTTTAAAATTTAAAACGGTTTTTCCTTGATGGTGTCCTTATATTAACGGCACGGGATACCGTATGCCGAACATTTTTGAGTACTTTGATTATCATAAATACCTGCTTGATTACTACAACGAAAAAAAGGTAACGGACCGGTTTTTTTCCTACCGGTACATGAGCCGGCGGCTCGGCATCGACGCCGGGTATCTGGTGAAGGTGCTGCAGGGACAGAAAAATATCACCCTTTCGTCGGTGCCGAAATTCGCGGCGCTTCTCAAACTCGGGAAAAAGGAGACAAAATATTTTGAGCTGCTTGTCCTCTTTTCCAAGGCAAAGTCAAATGCCGAGATCACGAGCTATTTCGAGAAAATGCTCCCCTTTACCGAGGTCAAGCATACGCGGCTTGAATCCGACAAGTATGAGTTTTACCAGAAATGGTATCACTCGGCGGTCAGGGAGGTCATCGGGTTTGCCGGATATCGCGGGGATTACAAAGCGCTGGCCGAACTGATCCTGCCCGCGATCAAGCCTCTTGAGGCGAAAAAGTCTGTCGAACTCCTGCTGCGGCTCGGCCTGGTGCAGAAGAACCATAACGGCGAGCACCTGCTCACCAGCCGCTTCCTAACGACCGGTGAAGAGTGGCACTCGATCGCGATCCGCAAGTTCCAGGAGGAGACGATCCTTCGTGCGCAGGAGGCCCTGGATCAGATACCGAGGGAGGAGCGTGATATTTCGACCATGACCGTGAGCCTTTCTGCCGAAGGCTTTGAAGAAGTGAGAGAGCGGCTCAGGCAGTTCCGCAGGCTGATCTTTGAAATCGCCGAAAAAGAGCAGCATGCCGATGGCGCGTACCAGCTCAACCTCCAGTTTTTCCCAATTTCCAGGCGAGTGCCGGGAGCGAGAGGCGAATGAAGCATCGATTGGAAAAGCGGACCGCGCTGCTGACCGCAGCCCTTTTCTTAACGGCAGGGAGCACCTGCGTCTCCGACCTCTCCATGGGTCCCGGCACCGGTTCCGAGACCACGAACGGCATCGTCGCGCTCGTGCGCTATCAAAACGGCGCGCTGGCTGCCAATGCGACAGTCAAGCTACGGCCGGCCGATTTCCTCAAAGACGCTTCTTCTGCGCCGCGCTCCGCCAGGTCCGCTTCCGCGATTGATACCGTGACCGATTCGGCCGGGCGGTTTTCCGTGCGCAACCTGGAACCGCTGGCGTATGCCATTGAAATCCTCGATCGCCATAACGCCGAAGGCGTTCTTTTAAGAACCGCGGTACCGGCAGACAGCATTGTTGATTTCGGGGTGCAGTTCCTCAATCCCCTCGGCAGCATCATCGGCACGGTCGACTACTCCGGTCTTCCGGACACGGCAGCGGTGTTCTGCCAGATGTATGGACTGGACCGGATCTGTCGGATCGATGTGTTGAGCGGGAGTTTCCGCGTCGACGGCATCGTGTGCGGCAGGTATGATGTCCGGCTCTTCACCTCGCACCCCTCGTATCTGCCGACCATCATCGAGGACGTGACCGTGGTCTCATCGGTCGCCACGTCGCTCGACACGGTTATCCTCACGCCCCTGAGCAACTGGTCCTGCTCCAGGCGGGTCCACCTCAACACGACCGCTACCGGGGCCGACGTGAAGGTTGCCATCAGAAAGTTCCCCGTGCTCGTGAGGCTTACCAACGAAAATTTCGATTTTGATTCGGCACAGCCCAATGGGGCGGATATCCGGTTCCTCAAGGCCGACAACTCACCCATGCCGTACCATATAGAGCAATGGGACGAGGCGGGCAAACGAGCGGAAGTATGGGTCAAGGTCGATACCGTGCTCGGCAACAACGATTCGCAGTATTTCGTCATGGTCTGGGGCAACCCTCATGCCGTTGATGCGTCAAACGGTACCGATGTGTTCGACACCGCCATGGGATTCGCCGGCGTCTGGCATATGAACGAATCAGACAGCGCTGGGATACACGACGCGACCGGCAATCACTACAACGGCAGGAAGTACGGGATGGGAGGCATGCCTCCGGTTCCGGGCGCCTGCGGCCCCGGGCTCCGGTTCGACGGGGAATCGAACTATATCGTCCTCTCGAACACCGCGTCGAGCAAACTCAATTTTCCCGAAGACGGCCGCTATTCAGTTTCCGCCTGGATATATGCCGAAGCGCTCGACAATGAGTATCACAGCATCGTATCAAAAGGAAACCAGCAGTACGGATTGCAATTAACAAAAGACAATATGTGGCAGTTTTTCGAGTTTCAGCACCGGACCGGATGGGACGGTACCGAAGCCGCCGCAACGTCCAAGATCTGGAAGCATCTTGTGGGTGTCCGGTCAGGCGCCAGTCAGTATCTTTACGTGGACGGCGAGCTCGTGGACAGCACCGTGACCGCGACCGCGGAGGCCATAAACAGGATAACGGGCGATAACGTGTTCATCGGCAGGCGCACCATCGACACGACCCGGTTCTGGAACGGCATGATTGACGAAGTGCGTATTTGCTCCTGGCCGCACAGTGAAAACTGGATAAAGCTTTGTTACATGAACCAGAAGGCCGTGGACGAGCTGGTGGAGTTCAGGTAGTCGTCATCCTGACTGCGCCGGAAATAAGCCGGACGAATAGTATAACGATACAATAAACGAGCGATCATTTAATCGCTTTAAACGGGAGGTGGTATGAGATTATTTGCTGTGACGGTATCAAAATGGGTGGCATCATGCGCGATTGTCGTCGCTGCGGTTCTGATGCTCACTATCGCAGCACAGGCCGCGTATGTCGTGGAAAAAATCGACCGGGGAGTGGTGGCCGTTCGGTCGGGAAACGGCTACCTGGTGAGCTGGCGCTTGCTCGGCCACGAGCCGTACAATACCGGGTTCAATGTGTACAAAGGCACCGCAAAACTCAACGGCACCCCGATTACCCAAGGAACCTGTTATCAGGACAACAGCGGCGGGAGCGGTGACTATACGGTGCGAGCCGTGGTGAACGAACAGGAAGGGGAGGCAAGCCCCAAGGGGCTCGTTATGTCAAGTGGGTACCATTCCATTTCGCTCAGTCCGCCGCTGAGCAGCTCAACGGCCAATGACTGCAGCACCGGCGACCTTGACGGCGACGGTCAGTACGATATCGTCCTGAAATGGGAACCCTCGAACGCCAAAGACAATTCCCAGGAAGGCGTTACCGATAATGTATTCCTTGACGGCTACACCCTGGACGGGACGAGGCTCTGGAGGATCGACCTTGGTCCCAACATCAGGGCGGGCGCGCATTACACGCAGTTCGTGGTGATCGATCTTGACAGCGACGGAAAGGCGGAGGTGATGTGCAAGACCGCTCCGGGCACCAAGGACGCGACAGGCGCGTACATCAAGCTGGGTCCTGCCGCAAGCGCCAGCCACTCGACACGATACGCCAACGGCGACGGGTACATTTTAACCGGTCCGGAGTATTTTACGATTTTCAACGGCCAGACCGGAAGAGAGATGGTGACGGTTGATTACAATCCTCCGCGCGGAAACGTTTCGAGCTGGGGAGATTCCTATGGAAACCGCGTTGACCGGTTCAATGCCGGCGCCGCCTATCTTGACGGCGAGCGGCCGAGCGCCCTGTATGAGCGCGGCTACTACACGCGAACGACCCAGTGGGCCATTGACTGGAGAAACGGCCGGTTCACCGAGCGCTGGTTTTTCGATGGTAATAATTACAGCGGCTACAACGGTCAGGGAAATCACAGCATTTCCATGGGTGATGTCGACCAAGACGGCCACCACGAAATCGTGAACGGCGCCATGTGTGTGGATCATGACGGAAGGCCCAAGTGGACCGCGCGGCTTGGGCACGGCGACGCCCAGCATTTGACCGACATTGATCCGAACCGGCCAGGACTTGAAATATGGGGCATTCATGAAAATGCCAGTGTCGGCTCTGCATTGCTGGATTGTGCTACCGGAGAAAGAATCTGGGGTACAGGCGCGGGAGATGTGGGCAGAGGGGTTGCCGCTGACCTGGTCGCCTCATCCAAGGGCCTTGAATGCTGGGGAGGAACCGATGGCCTGCGCACCTGCACGAACGGCAGCGCCGGCGGGAATCCGTCCTCAAGCAACTTTTTATGCTGGTGGGACGGCGATCTGCTTCGTGAACTCGAAAACAGCAATACTATCGATAAATACGGTGGCAACAGGCTGTTGACGGCCAGCGGCTGTACCTCAAACAATGGCACAAAGTCAACTCCCTGCCTGGTCGCGGACATTCTCGGCGACTGGCGGGAAGAGGTGATCTGGCGCACCACGGACAACAGGAGCCTTCGCATCTATTCAACGCCGATAAACACGACTATCCGCCTGTATACCCTTATGCACGACGTCACCTACCGGTGCCAGGTATCGGCACAGCAGACTTCCTACAACCAGCCGTCGCATCCCGGTTTTTACCTGGGAGACGGCATGACCCTGCCGCAGGAGCGGCCCGACATCGTGTACCCTGACGGCACGGGAATTTCACCGTTGATTGGATCAGGGACCGTGCAACGTGAGCGTAGCGCCTCGATGAAAATGCATAGCGAAAAGGTGTTTGTATTGCCGCGTTCAGGTTCCATGAAAACCGCGGCGGTGTACGATCTTTGCGGGAAATGCGTTGCGAACCTGAAGGTCACGGGAAACACCCTTTGCCTTGCCGACCATGGGATCGCGAAGGGAATATATCTGGTAAAAGTCGCTGACCGGCTGTCCCGAAACAGTGACTGAGCGTTGATCGGTAGCGTCGTTTCTGTCATCATCAGAAGGCGGAAACCATTAAGAAGAAGTGGTGCTGCGCAATTATAAGCGCTTCTGTTACGGTGATGACCGTCGCCAGCCATGCCGGTCCGCCGCTATACCTCAGAGGAAAGGCGATCTCGTCAACGCAGAGGCCGCTCGATTCGGTCATCGTGCGTCTGCTAAAGACAAACACCGCGGTGTATACGAAACCCGACGGATCGTTTGTAATCGGCGATCCTGTCGGGTCCGCTCATCCCGCGGCACGCCGGCCATTGGCGCCGTCATTGGAGCTGAGAAACGGGACTATCGTGGTACACGGCGTTCCGTCGTCAAAAATCCGGATTGCTGTTTTCAACCTTCAGGGAAAAATGGAGCGCACGGTGGCGCGTAAAAGGGGATCGCACGATCGCGCCATGGAAATCGCTTTGACTAACCGCAACCGTTCCGGTTCCGGCATCTATATGATGAAAGCTTCCCTGAATAACGGTGTGTCGTATGAAAACCGTTTTTTGATCGCCACGGACGGACGCTTCGTTTTTATGTCCGGCGTTTCGAACCAAACGTCTGTCGGATCACCGATGAATATGGCGGCCATGGCGGCATCGTCGGGCGACACCGTGCACTGCTGGAAGCCGGGCTACAAAGCAAAAAAAACAACGATCGCGACACTGGTGGATTCTCTTCCCGATATCACGCTCGATACTGCAAGCGGTATGCAGAACGCACCCGCGCCGCTTTTCCGGGACCCGGTTTGCGACGGCGCCGCTGATCCGACCATCATCTGGAACCGGCAGGAAAAGGCCTACTGGATTTTTTACACGAACCGGCGCGTCAACTGCTGTCCGGGCTGCACCGGGGTGCAGTGGGTGTTCGGCACCGACATCGGCATCGCGTCGAGCTATGATGGCGGCGCGACATGGCTTTACCGCGGCATCGCCAAACTCAAGGGAAAAAACGACCTGAACTGGGACACTAACAAAAACACCTTTTGGGCGGTCGAGGTCATCTATGACAATGGCGTCTATCATATGTATGCATCCATCACTCCCGGCATTCTGAGCGCATGGAACGAGAGCATCGCGGATATCGTGCACCTTTCGGCCACCGACCCGCTCAACGGCTGGAGTTATGATCAACTGCCCTATCCTTCGATCCATCAGGGCATCGATCCGACAGTGCATACGCTGGGTGACGGCAAATGGTATATGTGGGGCAAATTCGCCGACGTGCTGGTAAGCACGGATCTGGTCCATTGGACCGTTGCCAACAGCGCATCGCCACGGACCGGTGAAGCACCCTATGTATTTTTCTGGAAGAACTACTACTGGATCATCTGGGACCCGACCTCAAGTGACGGCAATGCCGGGCTCGTGGTAAAGCGTTCGTCAGACGGCCGTTCCTGGGCCACGCAGGCCAATATTCTCGGTGGTGAAGGCACCCGGCCAGGCGAGGGCGGTGTCGACGGAAAGCATTGCAGCGTCGCGGTATTGTCGGACCGGGCGTATATCATATACTTTACGCAAGGGGGAAACGGCACCGGCAACGCCTCTTGTTTGCAGGCGGCCCCGCTCTATGTAAATAACGGCGCGCTTACGGCAAACCGCACCGCTGCCTTTGATTTCATCCTTAAGCATTATGATGATCCGATGAATCAGGGGAGATGATAGACAGGAAGCTGTTATGCTGAAAGGGAAAAATCCTATGTATTATTCTGTAACGGTAACCAGGACCACCGGCTTGGTTATGGGTCTTTTGTATGGTCTGTTTGCCGCGGCAACGGTCTCTTCCGCTCCCAGCGATTCAATGCTGGCCGGCAGCACCAGGCTTTCCAACAACACGACCATGTATTACCGCCTGTTTGTTCCCCGTAATTACTCAACCTCCAAACGATACCCGCTCGTGCTCTGCATGCACGGTATCGGCGAGCGCGGCAGCGACAACCGGGTCCAGGTGGACCGGGAGCGGATGGCGGATCAGTGGATGCTCGACAGCGTTAAAAACAAATACGCTCCGTTTGTTCTGTATCCGCAGTGCCCGGCAAACGGCAATTGGGGCAACATGACCACCGGATACGCTGATCATGCCGGCGTGGGCGCGGTGAAAATCATTGATTCCCTTATCAGGGTCTACCCGATCGATACGACCCGCCTCTACATGGGCGGCCTTTCATGGGGCGGCGTCGGCACCATGGCGATCATGCACAGTTATCCGGATAAATTCGCCGCGGCATTTCCCTGCGCAGGGGTGAATGGCCGTAATGACGGCGTCACCTGCGCAAAAACGCCGTCCTGGACCTGGCACGGCAGCGCCGACGCGGTGGTCAATGTCTCGGGCAGCAGGAACTTCGTTGCCGGGATTGAAAACGCCGGCAACGAGGTGGTCCGCTTCGTGTCGTCGGCCTATATGAGGAATCCTACCGGCATTTCCGTTGATTCCCTGAGAAAAGCCGTTGCCGGCGGATCGCTGTATTTGTATTCCGAAGTCACCGGCGGCGCGCATAATGCCGGCTGGTTCGAGGCGTTCGCCAGCCCCCTGCTCGTTCCCTGGCTCATGTCAAAATCAAAGGTGCATGGACAAATAATATTCACCTGGCCGGCGCCGGGTCCCATAGCAGTGGGGACAGCAATCACCGGGCGACAGGCAATCCCCGCCGCGCAACCAACGCTGCGGATTTCCAACGGCATCATCCGCTGGAACGGCGTTCTGGATCTCCCTTCAACCCTGGTGATTTTCTCGGCAAGGGGTTCGCTGGTGGAACGT
>JAFGOU010000179.1 GCA_016926315.1 Chitinispirillaceae bacterium | reverse complement strand
GTGGTCGAGTCGGGTGGCGGTATTGTACGATTGAAGAAATGGGCGGAGTACCCGATTGACTGGGACCCTGAGGCAGACAAGCGCAAACCGGTGTGGGAAACGCTCCACCACCTGATACGAGCGCTTAAGCAGCAGGGAGAAACCGGAGCAGGTGGGTTACTTCAAGTGCTTAAAGACCAGGGCGAGTCTATGCGGCAGTTGGCGTATCGACTGTATACATTGTGCGAGCGGCAGGGTTGGGCCGAAGATGCACGGGCCTATAATGAGCTTATTACCAGTTGGAGCGGAATAGAATCCGCAGCCGGCCAGGCGCCGGTTGGACCGGTGCAGGGCGATTTGTTCGGATAGTAATAGTTATACTTCGGTACAATAACAGAATTGCCTTTCCGCTCATGGTGAGCCAGTCGAATCATGGGCGCTTCATCCTTCGATTTTACTCAGGATGAGCGGTTTTTAGTTTATCGTACCGAAGTAGAAATAGGATGGGAAAAAAATCGATAGCACCGCTCATCCTGAGCCTGTCGAAGGATGAGGCGATTCCAAAGGATTAATGTGTCCGACGATTTCTATGTTTATATTCTGGAATGCTCCGATAGGTCATATTATACGGGCCATACAGATGATCTGAATAAACGTTTACAGGAACATCAGGCTGGGATTCACAATGGATATACGCAATTGCGCAGACCGGCAAAACTGGTTTTTCAGCAACGATTTTCGAACCGTGATGATGCGTTCGCCGCTGAACGGAAAATTAAAGGATGGAGCAGAAAGAAAAAAGAAGCAATGATGCGTGACGACTGGAAAGAAGTTTCGCGTTTAGCCCATTATCACCCTTCGACAAGCTCAGGGTGAGCGTTTTGATTTGTATTCATCAAGTAAAGCAAGCTACATTATAAAAGGACCCCCTATGAAACCCTGGCGAGAAGTCGCTGTCCCCCACAAAGACGTCCTTGAAGGCACCTTTCAACAATCCGAATTCGCCGCTGACCTTACGGCAGTACGGGATGGGAAGGCCACGAAAGAGTATCAGGACGCAGCAGCGTTTTTTCAGAGGACGTATATCACCGAGGGTATGCGGCTACTTCTCATACAGGTAGCGCAGCGGCTTAACGGCAACGGCGGTGAGCCGGTCATTCAATTGCAGACGGCTTTTGGCGGCGGTAAGACCCATACACTCCTCGCCGTATTCCACCTGGCCGCCCGCTCCTGTACGATCAAGGAGCTTATCGGCATACCCGAGCTGCTTAAAAAAGCCGGTATTAAGGAAGTGCCGAAATCAAAAATCGCGGTACTCGACGGCAACGCCCATGCTCCGGGACAACCATGGAAACATGGAAAGCAGGCAATCCGCACGCTATGGGGCGAACTGGCGTGGCAGCTCGGCGAAGAAGCTGCCTTTTCACTGGTAAAAGAATCCGACGCAACCGGCACCTCTCCCGGCAAGAATGTGCTCAAGGAACTGCTGGAGAAATACAGCCCCTGCGTGCTGCTCATCGACGAGCTGGTGGCGTATATCCGACAGTTTCAGGAGGGGCAAACACTGAGCGGTGGGAGCTTTGAGAGCAATATGTCGTTTGTGCAAGCGCTGACGGATGCTGTCAAGCTTGTACCCAATGCGATTATTCTGGCATCGCTGCCTGAGAGTGCACCACCTGACGGAAATGCTGGAAGTGCTGTCGGTACACAAGCTGGTGGAATCCGTGGGAAAGTCGCACTTCATTCGTTGGAAGAGATATTTGGCCGCGTTCAGGCTCTCTGGAAGCCTGTTGCGACCGAGGAGGCATTTGAAATAGTCAGACGCCGGTTATTCGATGCTGTTCGCGATGTGGGAGCGCGTGACGAGGCTTGTAAGGCGTTCGCCGCTCTCTATGTTGCCGAAGGAGCGAAATTACCGAATGAAACACAGGAATCTCGATACCATGAGCGGCTTGTCCAGGCATATCCTATCCACCCCGAGGTTTTTGACCGGCTCTACGAGGACTGGACCACGATTGACGGTTTCCAACGCACTCGTGGCGTGCTCAAACTCATGGCAAAAGTAATCTACCGGCTCTGGAAAGACGATAACAAAGATTTGATGATTCTGCCCGGCAGCCTGCCGCTGTATGATAGCAGCTCCCGCAATGAACTGACCTACTACCTGCCCGCCGGGTGGGACCCGGTGCTGGAAAAAGACATCGATGGTGAGCGCGCCGAAACAACCGAACTTGAAAACAAAGAAACCCGTTTTGGCGCGATAAACGCAGCCCGTCGTGTCGCCCGAACACTGTTTCTCGGCAGCGCGCCATCTTCGATTACCATGAAGACCGGTGCCCGCGGCCTAGATCGTGCCCGTGTACTTTTGGGCTGCATTCAACCCGGACAAGCTTCAGCGATATACAGTGACGCCCTCAACCGGTTGGCAGACCGGCTCCACTACCTGAACAGCTCCGGCGATAAGGCACAGGACGCAACGCGGTTCTGGTTTGATACACGCGCCAACCTGCGCCGCGAGATGGAAGATCGGAAAAAACGGTTCGATGATAAAAACGAAGTACGCGGAAAAATGGGCGAAGTTTTGAAAAAGATCTCCGGTGGCACAACGTTTTTCGACGGGTGCCATATTTTCACACCCCATGCCGATGTTCCGGATGACAGCGCGCTCCGTCTTGTTTTTCTACCACCAGAGCAATTTTATACCCGCGACGATACGCGGACCGCCTTTGACGCTGTGCTCGAATATGTCCGCAACAACGGCACGAAACCCCGTTACCGGAGCAACCGGCTCGTTTTTCTTGCCCCTGACCACGGCTCTCTGGCCCGCCTGCGTGACTGTATCAGGACCGCGCTGGCATGGGGCTCCATTGTAGACGACGTTAAAAACGAACGGTTGAATATCGACCAGATCCAGAAACGCCAAGCTGAGAAAGAATTGCAGATTGCCGAGGAAGTACTGCCTCGCGTTGCCCGTGAGTGTTTCAAATGGCTCCTCTGTCCGGTGCAGAACACCGCTACCGATCCTAAACCGGCAATCGAGGTTTATCCTATCTCCACAACCGGTTCATCACTCAGCAACGAGTTGGAACGCATTTGCCGCGAACACGAGCTGGTTATTACCGTATGGTCTCCCATTCACCTGCGGACAAAATTAAAAGAGCTGTATTGGAAACCGGATAAACCCTTCATTAGTGCAATGGCATTCTGGGACGACTCCATGCGATACCTTTATCTGCCGCGTTTTAAAAGTCGTGGTATACTGGAACAGGCCCTTATCAAAGGAGCGGCCGGCAAGGATTTCTTTGGAACAGCTTATGCCCATGATAAGGGATCATTCGATGGATTTAAACTTGGTGATCCCAATATCCAGCTCGATGATACGCTTTTGCTTATCGAACCCGACGCTGCAAAAAAATATGCCGCATCCCTGATTACGCCGCCTGCCGCACCTGTCCCGCTTTTTGTCGCTCATCCGCAGACACCGATGGGAGCGATACCGGAATCTTCGACACAACAATCCTTAAACGGCGTTCCCAAGGCCCATACCTTCATCGGCACGGTGGGCGTAAATGCCGCCACCGCAAAAGTCCGCCTTACGCAGATTGCGGAGGAGGTAATCACCATCCTTGCCGGCGACGCTCAGGCCGAGGTAAAGGTGACAGTCGAAATTTCCGCAACCTATCCGCATGGGGTTTCAGACCAGATTAAACGAGCGGTTTCAGAAAACTCGACGAGCCTCGGGTTTAATAATAGGACATGGGAGTGAAATTGCCCATGTTTAATAACTTTTTCTGGAGATTAAAATTGGTGCCGAAGCCCGGAATCGAACCGGGATGGTGTTGCCACCGCTGGATTTTGAGTCCAGTGCGTCTACCAGTTTCGCCACTTCGGCATGAACGGCAGGCTGTAAAATTATATCGGTAAGATTACACCGCGCAATGGTAACGGGAAAACAGGGGTAATGAGGACATTCTGACGGAGTGCGGAGGGACGGTTGCCGTCTACTCCTCTTCCTTGCCGGGCCAGTCCTTCGTATCGCTGCCGCTTTTTGTGTCGTCTTCGCCCTTGGCCTGGAAATCGTTTATGCTTTTCAGGTGACGAATGGTATCGTTGATGATCACTTCGGCGTTCGCCTCAACAAAGTCGCAGACCTCGTCGGAATCGGCATTGCCGTTATCACGCATGAACTCAACAACGGAGAGACCCGTTGACAGCATGATGTTATGCACCAGGTTTTCATCGTAAAGCCTGCATCGTTTGCTGCTCATTTTCCCCTTTTTCCCCCGTACCAGGCTGCCGCCGTTTCGAAGAGTGCCTATACTGATATTTTTGCCTTGATAAATTCCGTTACGTCGATTCCATACGACCGCGGGTTGACCGATTTTTCGATCGCGTAGTGCATGCCGTCGTTCTCCCTCTGCCGCTGTGCGAGCCGGCATTCGACCGGCCGGTCAAGCCGGTCTCCGGCGGCGTTGAACAGCATAAGCAGATCGGGCGCCAGCATCTCATCACGATTGATCCTCGTGACAATGCCCATTTCCCCGGAAACGAGCCTGACAAAACTCCCGACCGGATAAACGCCCAGAAGCTTGATAAAATGCTCCGAGATTTCTTTCGGAAACTCAACATCGATACTGTTGTAAATCGTGGCCAGGGAATGCTGGGGTGTGAATGCCGGCCGGTACACCCTGTTCGAGGTCATTGCGTCGTAAACATCGGCCACACCGGCAATGAGTCCCATGAGATGTATCTCCTCGACTTTGAGCCCCCGAGGGTATCCCTTGCCGTTTATCCGCTCGTGGTGCTGTATAATGACCATTTTAGACAAATCGGTGATGCCTTTTCGTTCCTTGACGATTTCGATCCCGTACTCCGGATGACGTTTCATGATCGTATACTCGGGATCGGTGAGTTTCCCCGGCTTGTTGACGATATGTTCCGGTATCCAGGTCTTTCCGATGTCGTGAAGGAGCCCGCCGATGCCGCCCTGCATGATCAGCGATTTTTCAAGGCCCATGGCATGGCTGAGCGAACAGACCAGGATGGATACGTTCACCGAATGCTCGTAGGTGTATTCGTCGTAGCCGCGTATCTGGGAGAGGCTGACCAGCGCGTCGGGGTTGCGCATGATGCTGCCGACGATCTCCTCGACCACGGTCTCGATCTGTTCGAGCGGAAACGCCTGCCCGAGCCGGATGGCCTTGAGCGCGTTTCGTGCCGTCTCGAGCGTCCTGCGGTATACTTCCTTCGCTTTCGGCAGCTCCTCCTCGATAGGAAGGGTGGATCGCGCAGCCGCTTCCGCTGCCTTCCGATCGATTCCCAAGCTGTCGGAGACATCCTTTCCTTTTGAAAGATTTATTTCAACCGATCTGACGCCAAGATTTTTAAGCAGCGCTATCTGGTCGAGCGCCGCAATCGGGATGTGAGCGGAAAGAATGAGGACGTCATGTTCGTTGTAAACGTCTTCGCAATACATGCCCACTTCCACCTGATCCACCGATATGCGTTTCAGGTGTTTTTTCTGTGCAATTTCAGCCAAAGTCCCGCCTTTGTCGTGTGACCTAATTATATAGCCATTCTGCCGGGGGGTCAATGCAGATTACGGTGTTGGAGAAAAACGGATGGCGTTACGGCAAGGTTATTTTTGTTCTTGCATCAGGGCAGCGGACGGAACCGCGCCTTCGCGAAGCACGGTAACGCAGCCGTTGTCAAAAACTTTCAGGACGGTGGAGGGAAGCGAATGCGGCAGCCTTCCGGCATCGATCATGAAATCGACCCTGGTTCCAAGTTTCCTGAAAATCGTTTCAGGATCAGGGTCGTAGGGTTCTCCGCTCACATTGGCGCTGGTTGAATAGAGGGGGGTGGTGATACCGGAAAAAAGCGCGGCGATGAAGCGGTGGGGTGAAACCCTGACCGCAAGGTCGCCACCGCTCTTTCGTGGAAGCACCAGGGTAAGCATGCCGGGCCAGAATTGCTCCGCGAGGCGGAGCGCTGTGTGCGTCCATTTCAGGTCAAGGGTGCTGAAAAAAGAGACATCGGACGCCACCAGGATCAGGGGATGGTCCCGCACCCTGCCTTTGATCGCCTGTATCTTCTCAGCAACGCCGGGGATTCCATAGCCCCCGCCGAGCCCGTAGATGGTTTCAGTAGGATAGATAAAAACGGCGCCGGCCATGATCCGTCCGGCCAGCTTTTTCAACCGGTGACCGCCGCCGGCATCAAGCAGGACGTCAAGCGCAATCCGTTCAGGATTCATCGTCGCCGAATCGCTTGCGGTACTCTTTCAATCGCAAGCGCAGTGCGGGATCGGCAGTCCCCAGAATTTCGACCGCAAGAAGCGCGGCATTTACCGCGTTGCCGATTCCCACGGTCGCAACCGGAATGCCGGAGGGCATCTGAACAATGGCATACAGGGCATCATGACCCTTGAGCGGACCGGTCTCGACAGGTACGCCGATTACCGGCAAGGTGGTAAGACTGGCAACAACTCCGGGAAGATGTGCGGCAAGCCCGGCAATGGCAATGATCGCGGAAAACCCGTTGCCTTCGGCTGAAGTGGCAAATTTTTTGATTCTGTTAGGATTACGGTGAGCAGATATCGTAAGGGTTTCAAAGGAAATTCCAAACTCTTTCAGAGTGGATTCGGCTTTTTCAGCCACTGCGATGTCGGATTTCGATCCGGTAATAATAGCGACTCTTCCCGACATGCTACCGCGCTCCTTTATCGTTACGATTTCCCGCTTTTTTAAGGTACGCCAGACCTTTTGCCCCGATGTCCTTTCTGAACGCCTTTCCCTGAAAATCGATCATGGCTGCGCCCTCGTATGCAGTGCCGATGGCATCGACAAGGGTTTCGGCCCATGCACTGACGCTTACTACCCTTCCGCCGGCGGTTACCAGGCGATCCTGTTTGTCTTTCGCCGTTGCGCTGTGATAGACGTCGCGATTTTCCCTGGCATGCTCGGCCTCATCGATACCGGTTATGGGTTTTCCCTTTTCACAGGCGCCCGGATATCCCTTCGACGTCAGCACGACATTGACGCAATACCCTTTCCTGATCGACCAGGAAACGTTGCCCAACCGTCCGGTGGCGCACGCAGACAGCAGTTCGAACCAGTCGCATTCAACAAGAGGAAGTACTGCCTGGGTTTCCGGGTCGCCGAACCGGCAGTTGAATTCCACGACTTTCGGTCCTTCCGGGGTCGCCATGACACCGCAGTAAAGCAGACCGCGATAACGGGCGCCCTCGTTTTCCATCGCCCTGAGCGTGGGAACGATAATCTCCTGTTCCACCCGTTTCATGAATACGGCATCCGCGACCGGTGCCGGTGCGTAGGCACCCATGCCGCCGGTGTTCGGTCCTTTGTCGCCGTCGAACGCCGCCTTATGGTCCTG
>JAFGOU010000178.1 GCA_016926315.1 Chitinispirillaceae bacterium | reverse complement strand
GTCGTGGCAGGGAACGCTTTTTTGTGAAGAGCATGTCGACGCGGATGCCCGGGGCGCGCGCTCCTGGATGCCCGGGGTCAGCTCGTTTTCAGCCGAAGACGCGTCTTTAGTCCGGTATGCCGATATCTCTTACCGCCAGGAGATCGAGTGGTCGCCCCGCAACGACACGCTAAAGCGCTCCCGCGGCCGGCTCTCGCTGACCCCGGCAATAAGGAAAATCCGGGGGTACCGGGAAGGCTCGTTCGAATCGCGTTTCGAAACCGACCGGACGTCCGGACGCCTGACCATCGGCGGCGCTCTCAACCAATTCTTCCTGAAGCATGACGATTCCCTGTCAAACAGCAATGATTATTCCGCGTCCGATTACCGGCTCGAACTGTCGCAGCGCCATCGGCCGGTCACATCATTGACGCTTTCCCTTCTCGAGGTCGCCGGTTTCGCCCAAAAAACCGGCGGTCTGGACGATCCCTCCCTGCCCCGGTTCGACAGCGCCCTGTATTACCAGGTTGTGCCGTCCCTCTCCTGGCGACCGGACATGAGGGGAACGGTATCGGCCCAGTACACCTGGTCCGTGGTCCCCCTTCCCGGGGAGATCGATTACCGCATGGCGCGGGGGTTCATGGCCGGTACCACCCACCAGGCCGGCGTATCGTCGGATCTGAAAATGGGTGAACGGATGCTCGTTATCGGCTCCTATCGCGGTGACTGGAGAAAACCGCTGGGTGCTGCGGGTTTCGAGCCGGCAAACCATCTGTTTTCGCTCGAGGTCAGGGTGTTTTTATAAGGGTGGTGCGTGTCGAATCCCTCGACGCATCTGACCGGGGGTTCGCAGATCGAACGGCCGCGCAGACCTCCCTGACGCTTCGCCGCGCAGTTTTTCATGTTCTTCTGTTGCCAGAAAATCCCGCAGTATATTATTTTCAATGGGCTTTTCATGAAATCCCGTTTTATTACTTTCTAAATGGGCTAGTAACTCAGTGGTAGAGTATCGCCCTTTTAAGGCGAGAGTCGAAAGTTCGAATCTTTCCTAGCTCATTTTTCCCTTCCTGTTCATGAACATCCGCCCGTTCAGCGACCTCTGGTCGTCACCCTTTCTTCCTCTGGTCAAATCCTGGACCGCGCAAAAGCCGCATCGTACCCTGGTATCGGGCCTTGCCGGGTCAGCAGACGCGCTGGTGATTTGTGACCTTTTCGCCGCATCCGGACGGCCGGTTTTCGTTTGCGTAGAAAACGGCAAAAAGGCCGAAACACTCGCCGAGGAGTGCAGGACGTTTTTGGGGAGCGGCACGGTCACGGTGTTTCCCTCGCGCGATGCCGTTCCCTATAATATGAAGTCTCCATTCGGGCCGACCGTAGAGACGCGCCTTAACGTCCTTTCCTCCCTTCTTGACGGCTCCCGCAAGGTCGTTATTGCGCCACACGTAACACTCCTGCAACGGATCGTTCCGCAAAAGTCGTTGTTTAACAACATGATACGGATCAATCAGGGTGACGAGGTCACTATTGAGCAGCTCTGCCGCTGGCTTGGGGAGATCGGATTTATTCGCGAATCACAGGTAACGACGATCGGATCTTTCTCTGTCCGCGGCGGAATCGTGGATATTTACCCGTTTTGTTCTGAAAACCCTTATCGCATTGAATATTGGGGAAATACGATCGATTCAATCCGCGAATTCGACGTGTTCAGCCAAAAATCGCTCACTTCAATATCTGCCATTACGATCTTCCCCATGCGTGAGTTCTGCCTGACAAACCAGGAGATCTTCAACGCTCTTCTAAAAATGGGCTCTTCGGCCAAAGAACTCGGCGCCGATCCGCTTGCGATCCACCGGTTCGAGCACCAGTGGACCACCCTCGCCGACCGGGAAGGTATCGAATGGTTCCTGCACTGGTTCGATCTGCCCGAGGTCTCCATTCTCGACTACCTGGCGCCAGATACGCTCCTGGTCTGGAATGACCTCATCGGACCGCAGCGCAGGTTCGACGAATCGCGGCAGAATTACGAGCGCCACCGTGCCCGCGTTGCCGACGCGTCTGCCCCGTTTGTTTCGCCTCCGCACCGGCTTCTGCTCCCGGAGTCTCTGGCGGAAAACCACCTTGACTGTTTCGACACACTGTATATCGACACGATTGAGGCGCCTTCCGATGCTTGTGCGCTCGACTTTGATTTTTCAGAACAACCGCAGTTTCCGCAGGACCTTTCGTTGGTCACCAACACTCTTTCCGGATATCACACGGAGGGACTCCGCAGTGTCGTCCTTTCTCCGAATGTCGGCCACGCCGAGCGCATGCAGGAACTGCTCGGCGACACCTGCCCCTCGGTGGAAATCGCTTTGGGATTTTTAACCCGCGGATTTCTTTCCAGAGAAAACCGTTTTCTGCTCTTTTCCGAAAATCAGATCATGGGCCGGACCGAGCGGCCGGTGACAATAAAAAAACGGAAGAGCAGCATCCCGATTACCGGTTTCGATGCGCTTATTCCCCAGGATTTCGTGGTACACGAAGACCACGGCATCGCCAGGTTCCTCGGCGTGGAGCGGGTCGAGGTCGGGGGTATCCTTACCGACTGCATGGTGCTCCAGTATGCCGGAGGGACTCGCGTATACGTGCCAATCGAAGATTTCCACAAAGTCCAGAAATACATCGGTAAAGATACGGTCGCTCCTGCCCTGTCCCTTATCGGCTCCTCCTCATGGGAACGGCTTAAAACACGCACGCGCGAATCGCTCAAGGAGATGGCGGGCGAGCTCATCGAGCTCTACGCCAAGCGACAGTTCCTCGAAGGGGTCGCCTGCGCGCCCGACACCCTCTGGCAAAAGGAGTTCGAGGACGCGTTTGTCTACGAAGAGACGCCGGACCAGCTCCGCGCCGTACAAGAGGTCAAGGCGGACATGGAAGCGAAAAAACCCATGGACCGCCTGGTGTGCGGCGACGTGGGTTTCGGCAAAACCGAAGTTGCCATGCGGGCGGCGTTCAAGGCGGTCATGTCCGGCTATCAGGTCGCGGT
>JAFGOU010000177.1 GCA_016926315.1 Chitinispirillaceae bacterium | reverse complement strand
TAAAGGATTTGTGGAGAGTAACAAATACATTGCCATGGAAGCCGAGCATTTTTCGCGCGCCATTGACCGTCAATCGGCCGGATGGCGGAAGGTGGGCGGGCTTGGCCGCACCGGCGACGCTGTCATGGTGCTTCCGACGACCCTGGCCGCCATAACCTCGGCCACCACCCTCCAGAGCAGTTCGCCGGTCATGGAATACGATTTTTATACTTTCACCACCGGCAGCGCGAACATCCGGGTCTACTCCCTGCCCAACCAGAGCGTGGGAAGGGATGAGCTGATGCGGTACGCGGTCGCTATCGACAACGGAACGCCCCAGATCGTCGACGTGGGCGGATCGTGGGATGCCAGCGTTCTGCAGGCAGCGAGGATAGGAAACACGTCGACATCCATTTCGACGAGCGGCCAGCATGTTTTAAAGGTCTGGATGGTGGACCCGGGGCTCGTGGTCGATAAAATCGTCATCGACTTGGGCGGGATGAAAGCGTCTTATTTCGGGCCGCCGGAATCATTCGTTAATCAAGGGTCGGTAAAAACAGTTCATGGCGCAGCGACCGATCAAAGGGCCGTCCGGCCCGGACTCGTCCGCTCCGGCAAAGAATTTCTGTTCTTCAATCCTTTTGAATTGACCTGCGATTTTTCGCTGTATAACGCGCGAGGTCAGCTGATGCACCGGCAAACCGTTGCGACCGAGGGAACGGCCAGGATACCACGAGCTCTCTTTGGAACCGGCGTTTACTTTTACCGTATTGTATGGGACAAAGGGGAGCGACGGGGGAATATTGTCATGCTCAAACGATGAGCCGCTTCGCGGATTATCTTAGGCACAATCCTGTACTCAAAACAGTACAAATTATTATAGACGTATGAAGGGTGCCGGTATTTTGCCTCTTTTTTTGTTATATTATATCGCGATACTGCCAATGGAACAATCTGAATACGGTCGATTCAAAAATATCGACCTGCGCTCCGAGCAAATGACCGGTCTTTACTCCATCTCATTAGTTCAAAAGGGGTTATCACGTGAATGTCAGACCGTTCGTTACCGATCCTGTTCATGGAGCCGGCAACTTTTTTGACAAAAGGAACGGAGCCGAAGCACCCACGATTTTTTATCATCATAATCAACCACAATAGAAGGTGTCCCCATGATGAAGCACAGTACAATAACCGGGGCATTTGCCATTATAGTGTCTTTGTTCGTTATGCACGGCACGCCGTATGGCCAAACGACGTTACGCCGCCCCATCTCTCCTGAAAAGCCCATGTGGCTTGTTCACATCGACACCTGGAATAAGCCGGATCCTCAGAAGATTATCGACTTGATCCCCGAGGACATACGTCCCTATGCAGTGATGAACATCTCACTTTCTGTCAGTAATGATTCAACCAGATTCAAAACCGTCGAATACGGCTACGAGACCGCCAAATCATGGGTCAGGAGCTGTGCCGCAAACCAAATGTGGTGTATGATTCAATGTGCAAGCGGCTCGTACACTCAATTCCCTGATACCGCCATGGGTATTTTCGAAGAATTTTTCAGGGACTATCCCAACTTCATAGGCTTTAATTACGCTGAACAATTCTGGGGGTACAGCGATAACCTTATTTTTGCGTATACATGGGAGCGGCGAATCGCCCATTTTGTCGATTTGATGAAACTTAACCAAAAATATGGCGGGTATCTGGTTGTCAGCTGGTGCGGAGCATATTATACCGCGTCGATAAATCCTGTTGCCATGATGAAGCGTAATCCTGCCTTTGCAGCCATATGCAAGGAGTCTCCCGAGAATTTCATTTTGTGTGAGAAATACACTTCACGATACGGGTTTTATGATATCGAGAGCACCTGTCTGGGTACGTATCTTTCAGGCTATTGCGGCAATTACGGTATCCGTTTCGATCAATGCGGATGGAATCCTTACACCGACGAAGCGTTTCCCGTCGCCGCCGGTATAGCGCCTGTTGTTGAACACGTGGCCTTAACTGGTGAAACCGTGATCGATGGTCCTGAATTGATCTGGCAACAGTGCTTCCGGGAATTGAGCGCAGCCCAGACATCCGATGGTTATACCGAGAGACAATGGGGGATGTTTCCGCAATTCGTGAATATCAGTATCGACCTGTTTCGCAAAATACTGGATGGGACGATCCGTATCCTCAGCCGCAGGGAGGTCATCGATCGTACCAAGGTGGTGATCATTAACGATGTAACTTCGGGGGATGATCGGGATAAATACAGCGCGCCCTTAACACTGTTTGACGGACTGTATGCGATGGACGGGACCATGCGTGACAATCTGACGTGGTTTAAAAAAACCGGCCGATATCCCGCCATTCCAACCGTCTATCAATTGGGTGATGCCGCAGCCAATTCGTTCCAGGTAAAAGTGAATAAATCCGCCTTTTCCACCCGCTGGCCCGCCACCTCCGCCAAAGTAACCGAATTCAACACCCTGTTTCCCCAGGAATATACCGGCGATATATATGCTGGGCGACACGAGAATTGCTGGATGACCTATAATCCGTTCAAGTCGGGGCAGGTTGCCAACGGGTCAATTCCATTTAAATATAACAGCTGTGATCGACTTGAACTTTCCTATGCACACTACAGCGCGGGAATCATCAAGGAATATCGAGATAGCGTGACCTTGTATCTGAACAATTACGATAACGCCGCTACCGCCCTCAAAACTGATGTGATCAAAATTTATGGAAGCTCTTCGCGACCAGTGTATTCCTATAAAGACAGGGCTGGCGGTCAAGCCGGCACCATTACGGAAAGCTGGTCGAACGGGGTATTTACACTGAATGTACCGCACAACGGCCCGCTCGATATTTCGGTGCGCTGTACCGGGACCGCGACCGGGCGTTTGACGAACTATACGAGGTCCGGAATTACGGCGCCCGCCCGCCCCCCGGTTTTCAGAGGCCCGTATCAGCATGAAGCAGAATGCTTCGATTATAAAAACATCGATCAAAACGTTACCAGCGGATATGGCGAAGCGGTGAGGAATTATACCGGCCAGGGATACCTGCGGTTCGGGACCAGTGCCGGTGCAAAAGCACGGGCCTATGTAACCGTTTCTGAAAAAGGAGTATACGGTCTTGAAACCAGGTATGCCGTCACCGGGGCGGACCTGCGTACCATCGATCTTTATGTAAACGGCACCAGGGCGGAGACACCCCTGTTCATTAGGACCGCGGCGCTCAGTAACTGGTCCCTTAACAAACAAAATATCACCCTTGATGCAGGCGGCAATACCATCGAGTTCGCGGCCAATGCCGCAGGGGCAAGCCCTTTCTATATAGACAACATTGTCGTTATCGCATCCGCGACTTCCATTGCTCGTGCAAAAACGAATGTTAGCGCAGGCTATGCGGTTAATATAAAACCGGCTTCATCGGGCGATCGTTTCGCCGTATTCATTCGGGCGCCGGAGGGGGAAGACGTATGCGTCGAGCTATTCGATGTAAGTGGCAAGCGGGTTTTTCGGAGTATGGCAAAAGCCGGTTCCCGGATCGTGCTAGACAAAAACAAGGGCAGCGCGGGGTTGTACTATGTTGTACTTTCCGGGAAAAATACAACAAGGGTTGTGAGGTCTGTTATCAAGGGCGCCTCTAGATAATCAGTTTTCGTGCACGACCGGGTCCCGATGTAAAACCGGGACGCCAGAACGTCGAGTTTCAACCAAACAAGGGATAGTCCTTTATAATGGCTGCTGCTGAAAAGAAAAACCACTGCAGGCTCTATTTCGTTGCGGTATTATCACTGTTGGGGTTGTTCCATGCCTCTGCCGGAGGGACCCAGCCTTCCACCCAACGAACATGGCTTGACATCAGCAGCAATGAATGGAAATTCATGGGGAGCAACTCGCTTATCGGGGCGGAGGCGACAGGTTTCGCGGACGCTTCATGGAGCAGCGTGCGTGTTCCGCACACGTGGAACACCAAAGAAGTCCGCACCACCTATACCAACGCATGGTACAGGACTCGATTCGCAGGCTCCCCCCGTGACACGGCAAACGGCAGGAGAATGTATTGCCATTTCGGAGCGATTAACGCCAATGCCGAAGTGTTTTTAAATGGTGTCCGTCTCGGCGACCACAAAGGCGGTTATACCGCGTTTGTTTTCGACGCAACGCACGCGCGGCGCGACGGTGACAATGTTCTTGCCATAAGGGTGGACAACCAGAACCATTTGGGCCTGCCTGCAAACGGGAATGGCTGGCTTCATTATGGCGGGGTTATTCGCAGCGTAAAAATCCTGTATACAGGTGCATGCGGTATCGATCCGATGGACCACGCATCATCAGGCGTATATATCCGTCAGGAAAGGGTGAGTTCCGAACAGGCGGTATTATCGATCAAGACGATGATACGCAATAGCAGTTCTGGCGCCAAGTCGCTGACGGTTCGGCATTGCGCATATGACAGCTCAGGCGTTCTATTGTCAACGATCGAGAAAGCGATCGCGGTTCCGGCAGGTAGTCGCGACAGCACGGATGCAACAGGTTCCATCAGCGGTCCAGTTCTCTGGAACATCGGCGCCCCCTATCTCTACCGGATCGTCACCCTGGTGCTTGATGGAGACATCGTTATCGATGCTGTCGAGGGAAGGACCGGATTCCGGTATTATTCGCTGACAACCTCCACATTCTCGATGAACGGAACCCCAAAGCCGCTGCGTGGCGCATGCCTGCATGCAGAGAACGAATATCAAGGTGCGGCTATTGATACCTTGTCGATACAAAGGCAGTTCCATGAAGCGCAGGAGCTGGGTATGAATTTCATCCGGCTGGTACACTATCCCCACTCTTCCTTTGCGCTCGATTGCGCTGACCGGCTCGGTATCGCGGTCATGGTCGAAACAGGCCTGTACCAGAACAGCACCTATCTGGTAAACGAAGACCGGGACAACAATGCCCGCGAGATGGTGAAACAGGGTTTCAACCACCCCTCGGTGATATTCTGGTGTGCAGGCAACGAGGATTACAACAATTCTAATGTTTACCGCCTTGCAACGGTGATCAGGGCAACGGACAGTACCCGGCCCGTCACCTACGCCTCAAGCGGTCAGAACCCTTTGGGTTGCGATTATATTTTTCACAACATTTACCAAGGCTGGTATTCGGGCGCGATCCAGGATTTCCCCGCCGGTAAGAATTGGATTTCCGAAAGCGGCGCAGGGGGTGTCGTAACCTCGCACCAGGATTACCGGTTGCTCTCCTGGACCGTGAATCAGTGGGAGCCCGAAGAGTATCAGGCCCTTGTCAACGAATACAAATTTGAGCACCTCTTTACCGCGAACCCGATCATGGTGCCGTTCTATACCCATTGGCTGCTGTACGATATGGCGGATTTCAAGTATAAAGGAATTAACACGAAGGGAATGTTTACCTGCGGTGGCATGCCTAAAGATTGCGCGTATCTCTGGAAAGCTAAAGCCCGTCCCGCGCTGCCGCTCGTGGCTGTTTGCGGCAAATGCTGGTATGTCCGGTCCGGGGTGCGCAGCGTCAAGGTTTACGCCAACCGGCCGTCCATAACGCTTATCGTGAACGGAGCAAGCAGGGGAACTCTTTTAAACGGAGCGTACAGGCACCCGTCTGGAGGAGCGGTCATTCATGATGTTTTTTTATTCGAAAACGCCTTGGACCGTGGAAAAAACGTCGTCGTCGCAACCGACGGCGCCACAGCTTCGGATACCGCTGTCATGTATTTTACCGGTACGGCGCCAGATGCGCCGGCAGACACCTCGGCCTTGATTACCGAGCTTGAGTCGAGTAACGCGAATAACCCCGCCTTTTTCGTGAATATGCCCGTAAAGAGCAACTGGCCGGTCTATTACCAGTGCGACGGCAATGCCGACAACACCTTTGATACCCTACCCCGCATTCTTTCCGGCGCCCGCTGGATCGCAACCAAGCGGCAAAGCGCCGCGCCAACAACGCTGAGCTTTAAAACCAATCCGGGGCTTGCGAAAAATGCCGAGGTATTCGTCATGTGCACGAGGCAGAGTACCGCGCCGGCCTGGCTCGTGTCCGGAGGTTTTTCGAATACCGGCGTTGCAGGGAAATGGGTCGATAACTCCTTGAATCTGGTCGATTACCAACTGTATGGCAAGACCGTTGCGCCCGGGGAAAAGGTCAGTTCCGGGAGTTCGGCTATTGATTTCGTG
>JAFGOU010000176.1 GCA_016926315.1 Chitinispirillaceae bacterium | reverse complement strand
TCGAGCCGTCGAACCTCAACCGCCAGCACTATTTCCAGAACGACATCGGGGCTGTCAAGGTCGAAGCGCTCGCATGCCACCTCACGGCGATCAATCCTGCGGTGCGGTTGACGCTGGTGAATCGGAAGATCGCCGGTTCAGACGTACCCGCGGTTTTTGGAGACGCGGACCTGCTCATCGAGGCATTCGACCGCGCCGAAGCAAAGTCATGGCTCATCGAAGCATGGTGCGCGGCATTTCCCCATAAACCGGTGGTCTGCGCAAGCGGCATTGCGGGCATCGGCAATACCGGCGCACTGACGATACGGCGCGCGGGGATGGTCCACGTCGTCGGTGACGGCAAATCGGATATGGGCATGGGGCTCTGTTCCGCCCGTGTGGCGATCGCGGCGAACATGCAGGCGAACATCGCGCTGGAACAGCTCACGAACGACAGGAGCGGCAGAATTGGTACGTGTCAATAACCGTGACGCCATCGAATGGAAACCGGGAATGACCGTTCGGGATGTTTTGAACGTCATGGGATACGACTACGCGCTCATCACCGTGACCGTGAACGACCGGCTGGTCCCGCACGACGATTACGATTCATGGCAGGTGCCGGACCGGGCCGAGGTTATCGCCTTTCACCTTGCTCACGGCGGATAATACCCGCATCGCTTCCGTTCCACCCGTACGACAAAAAGAATTATTTTTTTTATGCACCGGCCATAAAGTATCCTAAATTTATTTTTTTCAATATATCCGTATCGTGCTGAAATTAATAACGTTATGACGATTATCCTTTATTTCAAAAACCCCACCCATACTATCCGGCGTTTTTTTTAAAAAAAAACAGTTGCATCTTTATTCATTATCGTTTATATTGATATCACCTACATGCCTCACAGCATGTTCTCTGTTGGGGAGTGGTTCTGCCGTTGGCGCGTCGGCCCACTCCCTTTTTAATTTGTGCCTGCCAATGTTGTATCTTCGCTTCCGGCTCATGTATTTTTCCCGTGTAATCAAACAGCAGTGCCCTGTTTCTTCCTCCTTACCGGAGAAACCAATGAAAGAGAAAGTCCAGTCAGTTATTGATGAAATCAGGCCCAACCTCCAGGCAGACGGCGGTGATATCGAACTGGTTGAGGTAACCGGGGACGGTATCGTGCGTGTCAGACTCCAGGGAGCGTGCCGTGGTTGCCCGGGCGCGGCAATGACCCTTAAAATGGGCGTCGAGCGGCTCCTCAAAAACCGCATCCCTGAAGTTAAAGGCGTTGAAAATGTCATTGACTGACGGCCGTCCTTTCTCGCAGTTATGATCCAACCCTCCGCCATTGATACAAAGGCCTCCGGACTGGCCCATGAGTCCACGTGGCGCTCGTGGTGGACCATGGCAACTTTCCTTGGTGCCTGCTGGGTCAGCCTCCTCATACTCGCCATCATCGAAGCCATTTCCTTCTATCTGATCGAACCGCGGCTTTCGGCGATCAATCCGCTCTTTGTGACGATTCTCGGGATCGGCATGCTTCTTTTTTTTCTTGTACCGTTCAGCGGGCTCCTGCTCATCACCCTCACCGCGCTGTCGGGTATCGACCTGCTCTATCCGCACGGGCGCGCCTCCATTACCATCAAGGTTCTGTTCCCGATCGCGGCAACGCTTGCGCAGGTCTGCGGGATCGACCGGAACCGGCTTCGTGCATCCTTTGTCAAGGTTAACAACTCGCTGACCATCGCACAACGGAAGAGAATAAAGGGCGACCGCATTCTCGTACTCCTCCCCCACTGCCTTCAGATCGACATCTGCAACCGCAAGCTGACCAACGACGTCAACAACTGCGTCAGGTGCGGCAGGTGCGCCGTCGGCAGCCTCGTCGAGCTCGGTGAGAAATACGGTCTCCATATGGAAGTGGTCAACGGCGGCACGCTGGCGCGCCGGCGGGTCGCCGCCTTCAAACCAAGCGGCATCGTCGCGGTCGCCTGCGAGCGCGATCTTACCTTCGGGATCCAGGACGCCCATCCGGTACCGGTCTACGGGGTCATCAACGACCGCCCCAACGGCCCGTGCGTCAACACCTGCGTGGACATGACCATGGTGGAAGAGGCGATAAAGTTCTTCAGGAAGGCCTGACACCGCCATATGAAGTATCCGGCACGGTCATTTCATCATTCGAATTCCCGGTACTGGATATCATAGGTATATCCCTGTTCGGTAAGGAACAGCTGCCGGTTCATGGCGAAGTCGAGTTCACGGGATTCCCTGGTGACGATCGAATAAAACACCGCCTGCTCCCCCATTCTCTTCGGCCGCAAAATCCTTCCCAGCCGTTGTGCCTCTTCCTGACGCGAACCGAACGAGCCGGAAATTTGAATGGCCACATTGGCATCAGGAAGGTCGACGGCGAAATTGCCGACCCTGGAAAGGACGAGTACTTTGATCTCTCCCCGTCTGAATGCATCGTAAATCTCATCGCGCCTTTTCATCGGCGTGACGCCGGTAATTATGGGCGCGCCGATCTCCTTTGAAAAATGCTCCACCTGGGATAGATACTGGCCGATGATCAGAACCTGGTCGCCCCGGTGGCGTTCGAGAAGCTCCTGCGCAATGGTAAGTTTACGCGGATTCTCATAGGCAAGCCGTATCTGCTGCTTGGGCGCAAGTGAAAGGTAGTCCATTTTCTCCCCGGGCGGCAGGTCGAGCCGGATCTCCACGCAGCGGGCAGTTGCTATCCATCCCTGTCGTTCCAGATCTTTCCATGGCACATCGAATTTTTTGGGACCGATGAGGGTAAATACCTCCTCCTCGTGGCCATCTTCCCTGATGAGCGTTGCGGTCAAACCAAGCCGCCGTCGTGCCTGCAATTCAGCGGTGAATTTGAACACCGGCGCAGGCAGAAGATGCACTTCGTCATAAATGATAAGCCCCCAGTTCTCGGAATTGAATAGTCCGTAGTGCAGGAACGGGTCGGTCTTTTTTTTCCGGTAGGTCAGAATCTGATAGGTCGCAAGTGTGATCGGTTTGATCTCCTTTACCTCTCCGCTGTACTCGCCGATCGCGTCGGGAGGAATGGTGCTCTTCTCGCAGAGCTCCCGTTTCCACTGGTGTGCGGCGGTAACATTGGTCACGAGAATCAAGGTGCGCCGTTTCAGAAGACTCATCGCGTACATACCGACAATGGTTTTCCCCGCACCGCACGGCAGGACCACCACTCCGCTGCCTCCGGGCGAATCCGCGTTGCCGATGAATGCCTCCGCTGCGTGCCGCTGATACTCCCGTATGACCAATGCCGCGCCATCGGGAAGCGTGGTACGAAGGGCTATCGGATAGGGAGTGCCGTCGACATAGCCGGCCCGGTCGCAGGCGGGGAAACCGATGCTTATCAGGACCTGTTTAATTAATCCCCGGTTCGCCTCGGGCACCGGTACGCTATGGTCATCGACCGCCTCTCCCAGAAGGGGGTGCAGCCTAGGATGTCTCGCGAGGTGGGCAAGCAATGCCGGATCGGAAGAACGCAGAACAAGACCTTTGGGAGAGGCTTCAAGCACGATCTTCCCGAACCGTCCCATGAGTTCGCCGATATCCAGAACAACATTTGACGGCAGCGGATATTTTGAATAGCGCCCCAGCCGGCCGATGACCTCATCTGCGGTCATGCCGAGCGCGGACGCGTTCCAGAGTGAAAGCGGTGTTATGGAGTAGGTATGGATGTGCTCCGGGCTTTTATCAAGATGGGCGAATTCGCTGACCGCATTGCGCGCTTCGGCAAACAGCGGGTTACTGACCTCGAGAAGAATAGAATTGTTGCTCTGAACGATTATAGGATTTTCCTGGTTCACCGGTTTTCCTGGCAAAAGGGGCTGTTTTTTTCAAGCCTCATAAAATACCATCAGCCAGACCTTTTAAACAGGGCGCTGTTACCGTCGCTCATTATTGACCTTTCTTCCTGCAATGAGGTAGTTTTAAACTCTCAATACCGCTTCCGTCAGCCCTTTGAATCGCGAAAAGACGGTTGCAGGTGCGTTTCTGTTTTTATACGTGTAGAGAAGGTTGCATCATGCCCAATTCAGTTATCGTCGGCGCCCAATGGGGCGATGAAGGCAAGGCCAAGGTCATTGATTATCTCACCGGCCGGTCGGATGTTATCGTCCGCTTCCAGGGAGGAGCCAATGCAGGGCATACCGTGGTTGCGGGCAAGGAAAAATTCATTTTTCATCTCGTTCCCTCCGGGATCATGAACCCGGCGAAAACGTGCGTCGTCGGCAACGGCGTGGTGTTTGATGCACAGCAATTTCTGAAGGAAGTCGACGAACTCCGGGCCATGGGACTTTCCGTGAAGGACCGGCTCTGGGTATCGGACCTGGCACACCTGGTACTCCCCTATCATAAACGCGAAGACCTGGCCGCCGAATCAACCAAAGGAAGTGGGAAAATAGGCACCACCGGAAGGGGGATCGGTCCCGCCTATGGTGACAAGGTAGCAAGGACCGGTCTGCGGGTCGGGGATCTTATCGACTGGGTATCGTTTACCGAAAAATTCAACGCCTGTTTCGGTCGCAAGGAACGGATGATTCGGGCGCTGTTTAACGAGTCCATCGAACTGGACGCGCGGGAAATACTTGAAGAGTACCGGAGCATTCGCGAGAAAATGCTCCCGTTTATAACCGATACCGGCAGGTATCTGTTCACGGCGATCCGCGATAATAAAAACCTGCTCTTCGAGGGGGCACAGGGTACCTTTCTCGATATCGACCACGGCACCTATCCCTTTGTGACATCGTCGAATACTATCGCCGGGTCGGCCTGCACCGGCAGCGGTATCGGACCAACCAGCATCGACCACGTCATCGGTATTGTCAAGGCCTATACGACCCGGGTCGGCAACGGCCCGTTTCCCACGGAACTTTCGAACGCCGTCGGCGAAAAACTGCGTTCCGAAGGCGGGGAATTCGGGGCCACGACCGGACGCTCCCGGCGGTGCGGATGGTTCGACAGCGTCATGGTGCGCAAAGCGGTCCAGGTAAACGGGCTGACCCGATTCGCACTGACTAAAATCGACGTACTGAACTCATTCGACGCGATCAGCCTCTGCACCCATTACGAAATAGACGGGAAAAAAACGGAACAGTTTCCGTCGAGCCTTGCCGCGCTCGAAAAAGTCCGTCCGATCTATGAAACCGTTTTGGGATGGAAGTGCGACATCGCCGGCTGCCGGACCTACCGCGACCTGCCGAAAGCGGCCATCGAGTATATCGATCTCCTGCGAAACCGGTGTTACTCCGTCCCGCTCCTGATCGTGTCGACCGGCGCCGACCGTGACGCGACCATTGAAGTCGAACCGCTGGACCGGTAAACCGACCTATGATCCTGGTTGAGATAATCAATGTGTTCCTGACCTCGAAGGGCGATGAGTTCATTATCCTGCTCCGTGGTCCCGAAGACAAACGGACCCTGCCTATTTCTATCGGTCAACTTGAGGCACAGTCGATCGCCATGAAGCTCTACCATGTCGATTTCCCGCGCCCCCTCACACACGATCTTTTCAAATCGGCATTCGACCGTATCGGCTACACGATGACCGGTGCGGTCATCTACGACCTTCTTGACAGCACCTTTCACGCGAATATCACCTTCGAACACCAGGGTGAAACCATCGAGATCGATTCCCGGCCCAGTGACGCCATAGCGCTTGCGGTACGATGGAATGCACCGATCTTCGTCGCGGAGAAGGTACTTGAAGACGCCGGCATCATCCTGCCGGACCATCCCGAAACGGAGAGGCTCAAGGGGAAAGATACGGACGGCAGCGAACCCTCAACGCTGGAGACCCTCAGGACGCAGCTCGGCAAAGCGATCGCCGAAGAACGGTACGAAGACGCGTCGCGCCTGCGGGACGAGATCAACCGGTTCAGAAAAGCGAATTGACCCGGATCATGCAGGGACGCGGGAACGTATATTGTAAACGGTATATTCCGGGGGGATACTGGACCCGTTTCAGGGCGATACGAAAGTGCCGGGAACTCTTTCTCCCGGCGGCAAATTCAACGGTTACGATTTGCAATGCGCTGATGCGGGATCGAAATAGCTTGTTTGAATCTCTCCCGAGCGACTACTCAGTATCACCGAAAAAGTGAGGAACGCAGTCATGTACCATCTGTTTTTGAACGGAAAAATCAGGGACATCCGCCTAACCGGCGTAAAGCCTGATTATGAAGGAAGCATTACCCTTGACGAAAACTACATGGAGCAAGCCGGCATACTTCCCTTCGAGGAGGTGCACGTGCTGAATCTTAACACCGGCAGCAGAATCGTCACCTATGCGATTACGGGGGGCAAAGGGTCGGGACGGGTCGAATTGAACGGTCCTGCCGCGCGATCGGGAATGGTGGGCGATGAAATCATGGTCCTGACCTATGTTATGCTCGATTCAATGGAAGCAAAAAACCACAAGCCGCGCATTATCTCCATTAACCCGCGGACATGAGCCGGACCGCAACGACTGTTTCCACCCATGCACACCCGCAACATCATTCCCCTTGCCGCAGTCAGTACTTTTCTTCTGATTGCCATGACGATAGGGGTCTCCCGCACCACCTTCACGTTGCCTGACCTTCTCGCCGGAGCGCGCGCCGGCACGGAGGTTCCGATACCGCATATCGGCAGCATCCAGGTGCTCAACGGCTGCGGCGTCACCGGAGCGGGCGACAAGATCGCCGATTTTCTCCGACTCAAAAAATTCGACGTAAAAAACATCGGCAACGCCGGGAGCTGGAACTATCCATTCACCCTGGTGATTTCCCGGACCACTGACATGACCGTTGCGCGTCAGATCGCCGGTACGCTTACAACCGACCGCTGCATCCTTCTACGCACCGGGGATACTACCTATAACGTTACGGTGATCATCGGGCCTGATTATGAAGAGAGAATTCGATGAATAAAAAAACACCACCCTCACTGGCCGGCAGGCAGCTTGTTGACCTGATTGCCTGGGCCGCGCAGGAAAAACTCGCCGAAAATATAACCTGCATCGACGTATCCGGCATGGCAACAACGACAGACTTCTTCGTTATCTGTCAGAGCGACACCACGGTACAGAACCGCGCTATTGCAAATGCTATTCTCGATAGCTGCAGGGAAAACGGCACTCGGCCCTGGCACTGCGAGGGGAAGGAGGAAGGACGCTGGGTCCTGATCGATTTTACCGATGTGGTGGTACACCTGCTGCTCCCGGACCTGCGCTCATATTATGACCTGGAGTCGCTGTGGCCGGAAGGGAAAAAGTGTACGATTCGGCAGCAATAGGTGCGGAGGAATTCAGCGGGCGTTAAAATGCTCGGCAAGCGTATTAAGCTGGCCCTGCGACGGCTTGACGCGCGGACCCTTCTTGCTGCCAAGATTCTTCATTGACAGGGAAATCCGCCGTTTTTTTACATCGACTTTGAGAATGCGGACATCAACCTTATCGTGGAGCGCCACGACCTGATCGGGTGTTTCGACGTACTCATCGGCAAGCTGTGAAATGTGAATCAGGCCGTCACAAACGGCATTGATATTGATGAATACCCCGAACGGCGTAATGTTCGTTACCCGTCCCGAAACGACCGATCCCTCCTTGAGCTCCGAAAGCTTGAATTTCCTTTTCATTCTGGAAGCCGCAACAGCTGCGTGGCGAAGGTTGCTCCTTACCTGTTCAATCAGTTTTTTCTCGATAAACGCTTTCCGGATAAAATCTTCCACCACGAAGGAGCGCAGTGCTTCGGGTTCCGCCATGATGGTATCGAGCGAGACATTCAACTGCTCCGAGGCTTCTTCGAGCAACAGGAAATGATCGGGATGCACCAGCGATCGGTCGCGCGGGTCCTCGGCGTAGGGCAGTATAAGGAAACCGGCGATATTCCGGAATAACACCTCGGTCATGCCGGGCACTTTTAAAAGTTCGTTTTTAGTCGCGACCGGCTCCTTGGCCTCGACGGCACGCATCGCCTGAAGTATTTCCGACGATGCGATTTTAATACCGGCGATCGGCGAATCCGCAATGTCTTTGAGCATGATACCCCTGCAAAGCGCGGCATTGGAAACGAGGCGTCTCACCATTTTTATAAAACGCTCTTTTTCCAGGACATTCTGAAGCGGATGAATGGAATAATAGCCGGTTCCCAGCATCGGCAGCAGCATGACGGGACGCAGGTAGAGTATCCCGATACCGAAAAGACGGCGCATGTCGTTATCGAGAAGCGATTCATATTTTGTTTGCAGCCATGATGATCCGGCCGGGTTCACCATGCCGGTTTCGGGAGAAAACCGGACAATCTCGGGAACATAGTCGCCCTCACCGGAGGGAACGATCTGGCGGACCAGAGACTCGGCAATCTCTGCCTGTTCATTCCCGCTTATAACCACGGTAACGGGACGATGACGGGAACAAAATTGACGAAGTCGTTCGTACGACGGGATTTTGCCTTCAGCCGCTTTTTTTTCAGAGGTCGCGGCGAGTAATTCGCCATGGCCGTTCAGAACGATAAAATGTATATATTTCTGGTGCGAAGCGTCGGCGACCAGCACCGGTCCGTGTCTGCTGTCCTCGGCAAATTTTTTTTCAAGTTCCGGGCCGATGCGCAGTGAGGCCCAGTCTTCCGCTTCATTCAGCAAACGAATTTTTACGTCCCGCTCAACGACTGGCTGCAGCAGCCTGTTCCAGCTTTCGTCTATGATCTGGCAGATCAGGTCAAATCCGCTGAAATCCGGGTTGACGATAAAATGGTGACGGAGCAGTTCGGTGATCCGGAAGAGCTGAACACCCAGTTTCACCCGTGCCGTCTTTCTTTTTTCAGCCGACAGCAGGGAGAGCGCGTCTTCCTTGGTCAGCTCCCTGACCAATACCTGTTTTCCGATGAACCTGATCAGCTGGGGGTCCTGCTTGTTCTTCGGCGTTACTTCAATAAAACCGTCATCGTAGGCGAATTCACGCACCATGGCACGGACCGTATCGTCATACGCAAAGCGTTCGGCGAGAACGTCTTTAACCCCCTGTACCACTTCAGATGCCGATTTCAGCGACGGATCTTTGCCCACATACTGCCGTGCAAGCTCCTCAACAGGAGCATCCTGTTCCTCCTGGCGCATGACCAGGTCTGCCAAAGGTTCGAGGCCTTTCTTTATCGCCAGCTGGCCCCTGCTGCGCGGATTGGGCCGCAGGGGAAGGAGCATATCATCGAGTTCAAACGGGCTGGCAAGGAAATTGACCCGACGTTCGATGGCATGGGTCTGTTTACCGGCTTTTTTGAGCGCGTTGAGCACGCGCTTCTTTTTTGAAGAAAGCTCCTCCATGCCCTCCAGGAAGTCAAAAATCTCCCACAGGCAGGAAAGAGGGATCTCAACAGCGGTCTCCTGACGATATTCGGCGAGATAATAGGGGGTATCACCCTTTTCAAAGGCATCGCAAACCAGTTCAGCAATGGCGGAAGAGATATTCCATTTTTCGGCAATCTGCTTTGAAAACGCTCTCATGCGGTTGCGGGCATCGGGGAAAAGGTAGTACTATCGGAGGGAAAAAATAGAACATGCGAAGCAATAAGGCAATAAAACACTTTCTGCCGTTATAAAAACAGATACGGCGAAGAGGAGACCCCTTCGCCGTATCGCTTACTGCTACTGCATCTGCTCGACGACTACTTCTTCTTTTTCGCTGCCTTTTTCTTTGCAGCCTTCTTTTTTGCAGCCACTTCACTACCTCCTTATTAAGGATAGGGTGTGGAAGAATACCGGCATAGAGCGGAAACGACGATGCATCCGCAGGCGAACCGCTCTGCCGCAGTAAAAATGCACGGGTATTTATCTATTGTCAAAGAACCCGCTTATATCATAATGGTAAAATCATCCCTCAGCGGAGTCAACAACAAAAATAGTAGGATGCGGCATGCCGGCCGAGCCACGCCAGGCGGACCCCTACGCAAAATTCGCCTTTACTTTTCGCGCATCCTCGATCTTGTTGATATAATCGACCGCCTCTCCGGGATCGTCGGTCATTTTGACAAGAGACAAGTCGCCGGGTGAGATATACGCGTTCTCCTCCAGCATTGTTTTTTCAAGCCACCTGAAAAGGCCTTTCCAGTACGAAACGCCCATGAGAATCAGGGGCAACGACGACACTTTTTCCGTCTGAATAAGGGTCATCGATTCGAACAATTCATCGAGCGTTCCGAAACCGCCCGGCATCACGATGACCGCGGACGTATACTTGAGAAACATGACTTTCCTGCAGAAAAAATAACGGAAATTGATGAGATGTTTAATGTACGGGTTGGGCATCTGTTCAAAAGGAAGCTGGATATTAAGTCCGATGGATTTTCCCTTACCCTGCATCGCTCCCTTGTTCGCCGCCTCCATGATCCCCGGACCGCCGCCGGTGATGATACCATACCCGCTGCGGGCGGCAAGCCGCGACACGGCGACCGCCATTTTGTAATACCGGTGCGACTTCGGGGTGCGCGCCGATCCGAACACCGTGATGCACGGCCCCATGCGGGAAAGCGTTTCGAATCCTTCCACGAACTCCGCCATGATGCGGAAAAGCCGCCATGTGTTTTCCTGCGCCACGGCCGACGAATGGTTGTTGTTCTGCATGACTCCAGTTCCTTTACATAATAAGATTTGATGACCAAACACTTCTCATTATAGTATTTTGTTCCCAAGGCGTCTACAGAACTTTCATGACGACCTGCCGACACCTTTATTGAAACTACTACCACCATCTTTTACCCGACCACCGAAAGCGCCGGACCGCCATGGAAACCCAACGACTGATTCACCTTTACGAAAGACTCAAACCGTTTCTTACGCGGCAGGACGAGCCGTTTCTTGTCATGGATACCGCGGTACAAAAACTGCACCTTTGCCGTCTTACCGCAGTCATCGAGACGTTTGGCGCTTCTTCGTCCGCTCTCGGTCTCGGAAACCGTGAGGGCTCGAACAAAACACCGACCGGCATACACCGGATCAGGGAAAAAATCGGCGGCGGCGCTCCTCAGGGCAGGATATTCCGCGACCGTCGCGATACCGGCGTCGACTGGTATCCTGATTTGACCGATGACAACCTTGTGCTCACGCGCATTCTTCGCCTCGAAGGACTCGAAGAAGGGCTCAACCGCGGCCCGGGCATCGACTCGTTCGAGCGTTTCATTTATATCCATGGGACCAACAGGGAAAGCGACGTCGGCACCCCGCTGTCTCGCGGATGCATCTGCCT
>JAFGOU010000175.1 GCA_016926315.1 Chitinispirillaceae bacterium | reverse complement strand
TGCCGCGGTTTTCAGTCAGACCATCGCGCCGGAGCGCTATGAGGTGATTGTGGTCAATGACCGGTCCACCGATGCCACCGCGCAGGTGGCTGCCGAATGGGCGCTACGGTATCCGGCGCTTACCGTGCTGATCGTCGACGCCACGCCGCCGGGCGTGGCGCCCAAAAAGCACGCGGTGATGCAGGGGATCGTTCGGGCGCGCAACGAGATCGTGGTGCTGACCGACGCGGATTGCCGGGTGCCGCCGGGCTGGCTCGACGCCATTGACCGGTCGTTTACCAAAGAGACCGGTCTTGTGCAGGGTATTACCGCCTATGTCCCGGCCTCCGGCATGCATCCGCTTTTTTTCGGCCTGCAGGCGATCGATTTCCTGTCGCACGGCATCGTTGCGGCAGGAGCGATCGGCGCGGGTATGCCGCTCAATTCCAATGCCAATAACTTTGCAATCAGGAAAAAGGCGTTTGAGGAGGTCGGCGGCTACGGCAGCGCTTGGGCAAAGGTGGTATCGGGCGACGACGACCTGCTCCTCCAGAGGATCGCGGCAAGCCGTTCCTGGCGGGTGCGGTTCATGGCAGACCATGGCGGCGCCGTGACCACGGCGGCAACGCCCACGGTAAAGGGCGTGTTCGAGCAGCGGAAGCGCTGGGGCTCGAAGACCGTCCACTATACCGCGCGTCAGACCGCGTTTCTGAGCGGCATCTTCCTGTTTTATTGCGGAATAGTCGCCGCGCTGGCGATCGGCTTTTTTATTCAACCTTTTCTGGCAATCTGCGGAGGCATGGTGGGAATAAAGATCGTTGGCGAGTATCTGCTGCTCTGGCCCGGAACCGCGCTGTTCGGTCAGGAAAACCTGCGGCCGTATATCCTGCCCGCCTCGCTCTTCCAGCTTCCGGTGGTACTTGCAGCGGTTATTTCGGGCGTGTTCGGCAGGTTCTCCTGGAAAGGGGAGCGGTTCAGGCGGAAGGTACGGGGTTGAGGGTAAGGCCTGATTATAAGGCGGCAGAATCCGCCCGGGATGCAGGGGGCGGAGGTGGGAAGAAAGGCAGCCGTTTATTTCCCGATCTTGACGAACACCGCGAAAGAATCCGGCATCCATGCGGGAGCGAGGGTAAACCCGTCTTTTCTGAGCGTCTCCATAAGGCCGATGAAGTAGGGGGCCTCATATTCCGCGGGAGTCAGCGCCATGAGCGCGGGGTCGAATTTTTTCTGCGCCCTCCGGACTTCCGTACTGTCGAAAAAATACTGCATTCCCACGCAGCGTAAGCGGGTCGGGAAGTTTATCTGCGCCAGCGACCCGGCGTAGTAGTACTGCTTCCCGTCAAGGTGTTGCGCAAGGGCGGTAAAATACGCTCTAAACGTCGTGTCGGGACGCGGCGTTTTAGCATAGACCCGTTCGTAGTGGCGGTGAGGGTAGTATACCGGGGCCAGGAGCAGGGCTATGATCAGCGGGGTGGTTGTCAGGAATGCGGCGTGGCGACCATTCCGTGGCAGGCGGGGAAAAATACGGTCGGCGAGCGTAAAAATCCGGTTGATGCCGTAGGCATAGACAAAAGGGATAAACGGTGAAAAATAGCGGACCCCTGCCCAGTTGTCCTGGTTTGAGGTGTAAAAGGAGGCCAGTAGCGACAACGCGAATCCGGCGACGACCATGCCGTTGAAAAAACTGCCGCGCCATGCCAGGCCGATGGCGCAGAACAGGAGCGGGATGAGCTCGAGCCCGTGTTCCTGCTCGTGAAGAATGCGGAAAAAATCAAGTGCCCCGAGAACGGTCGCTTTGACAAAGTAAAAGACGCCGTAGATCCGGGTGAAATCGGCGATCGACAAGGTCGCGGGATCATCGGGCGTGGCGCGCAGGAGACCGGCGGACCCGGCAAGGTGAAACGGATTGCCGAACGCGGCCCAGGTACGGATAAGCCAGGGCAGCATGACGAGAACCATCGCCAGGATGCCGGTCGCGACGGCGCGCCACCCGACGCGGCGCTTCCATACCGACAACGTTCCGTAGAGGGCGAACACCAGCGCGAACAGGATCGCGTTGGGCCTGATCAGGTAGAGGAGGCCGATGGTCGCACCCGAGAGCGGCCACCAGGCAGGTGCTGTGGGGCGCAGGGCGGCCGAGACGAGCAGTATGAGCGCGAGTCCGATCCCGAACAACCCTTCGGCATATACCGTGGTCGCGTAGGTGAGCTGCAGCAGGGAAAAGTAGACAAGCGGTAGCGACGCGCAGGCGACGCGCACTCCCCAGGCACGACGAGTCAGGGCATAGAAGGCAAGGCCGAAAGCGATCAGGGTGAAAAAGATCGTCCAGAGCGCTACCGTGTAATCGGTTCCGAATATTTTGAAGGCGGCGGCGAGGAGAAGGGCCAGTCCCGGGTAGCGGAAGTCATCGGGGCGGGGGAGGGCATAGGGATGGAGAAAGGCGTGTTCGAGCCAGCGCGTGGAGAAGCCGTTGCCCTGAGCAAGTTCCGCGGCAACCGCCATCCAGGAACCTTCGTCCCCGGCGGGCAGGGCCCGAGAAGCGATCCTCTCTCCGCCGAAATGGAGGGCAAGGAGCACTGCAACGGTGATCCAGAGAATTTCCGCGGCAGCATACAGGCGCTTGCGGGACGCCGCTGCCGGTGGTCCCTCAGGGGTTGGGAGGAGACTGTTCACGTAACAGAGTATACGCGAATGGGGGAAAAAATGCAATAACCCGTCCTATTTCATTGCATTGATTTATAAAGGAATGTATCATCCAAAAGCAGGATGACAGGACAAGAAATGATTGTTGCTTCTGCTGAAAGCCATCACTTCGGCCGCAGCCATCGCGATCGTCGCCTCTGCTATTGATCGTGATGCCGCGCACGAAACGTACGGTGCAACAGCAGGCTTGAAACCGGCTGCGACAGAAGGGTACGATTTGCATCATGGCAACCGTTCGGGGAAAAAACGATCGGAGCAGGGGTCCCGATGGCGCGTTCATCCAGAACCTCGCCGGTCTGAAGGAAAAAGCCGCCTCGACAGTAAGCGTGGTTATTCCCGCACTCAATGAGGCGGAGACCATCGGACCGATTGTGTCGTCCATTGCCGCGACATTCATGGGTGAACGCCCTCTTGTCGATGAACTGGTGGTGATTGACGGAGGCTCCCGCGACACGACCTCGGCGGTTGCCCGCTCCTCCGGCGCAACGGTGTACTCCCTGGATGATGCCGGGCCGCCGCTTGACTGCAGCGGAAAGGGCGCGGCAATGTGGAAGGCGCAGTTTGTGACAACCGGCGACATCATCGTGTACCTCGATGCGGATATCGTCAGCTTCGATCCGTGCATTGTCGCCTCCCTTGCAGGTCCACTGCTCCGCGACGACGAGGTGTATCATGTCAGGGCATCGTACCGGCGGCCCCTGGTGGTCGAAGGAATAAGCCTTGATGATTACGGGGGCAGGATCACGGAACTGCTGATCAAACCGCTCCTGCGCTTGATCGTGCCGGAACTGTCGGTGGTGGTCCAACCATTGGGCGGGGAGTACGCGTTCCGAAGGGATGCGCTGGAGCAGCTTTCTTTTTCATCGGGATACGGCGTGGAAATAGGTTTGCTGGTTGATTTTTATGCGCGGTTCGGGATGACCCGTTTTGCCCAGGTTGATACCGGACAGCGGGTCCACCGCAACCGACCGGTCAGCGAACTCGGCGCCGTGGCAACGCAGATCGCCCGGGTCCTTCTCGAAAAACTCCAGCGGCATGGATATCTCTCCCTCGCTGACGACCGTAACCTGATAATGCACGGTATGGCGGCCGGCAGCAACAGGGAGATTGAACTCGGTCCGCGGTCGCTGCAGGCTGCCGCTTCAGAGAGGTGGTGAACGCCGTGAATATAACCGAACTTCCGATTACGGTATTGGCGGCGGTGCTTATCGGTGTGGCTGCGCTTTTTGTCGTTATGCGAGGGCTCCGCCTGCCGGAACGTTTCATGGAACAGGAGAAACAGCGGTCGGCAATGCGCAGGCGGATGATGGAACTGGAGCTTTCGCAGAAAGAGGAAGAAGAGAAAGAAGGCTCCGGTACGGAAGAACCCGCATCGGGAAAGCGTTCCTGATTGCCATTCTGAGAAGCCGGTTCAGGTAAGCTGGAAAAAAACCGAAGCCTTTTCGATTTCATCCTTGATGCCGTCGAACAGCGTATTAAACGATACATTGTCGAGATCAAGACTTTTCCAGGCGTTTTCCGAGATGACCGGAATCTTGTCGTCGCCGCCGTTACCGTAATCCAGCGCGCGGATAAAGATATCCGCCGCATGGATGATGACGCTCACCATATAGTGTTCATGCGTGGGTGAGGGATGGTGGTGGTAGCGCACCGCGTTCTGCAGGGACTTCGGAAGGTTCCAGCGCTGGGCAAGGTAACCGCCGATCTCGTCGTGGCAGATGTCGAAGAGCGCTTTTTCGCTTTCGTAAAAAAGAATGTCTTTTTCCTTCGTGTGGGTGATTACCTGTCCGAAATCTTCCGGCAGGTAGTGGCAGAGAATGATCTTGCCGATATCGTGGATCAGGCCGGCGATAAAGCACTCCTCCTTGTCGCTGTTGCCGACGGCGCGAGAAAGAGACTGTGCCGCCGCGCCGCAGGCGATGGAGTGGTACCAGAACTGCTCCAGGTTGAACCCTTCGATTCCCCTGCCCTTTCCGCGGAACGAGTCGAAAATGGATGCGGTGAGCACGATGTTTTTTATGGTCGAAAAACCGAGAATGACGATGGCGTGGGAAAGCGTGCTGATCCTTCCGGGGAAGCCGTAAAAGGCCGAGTTGACCAGCTTGAGCACTTTGGCCGCCAGCGCCTGGTCCGCGGTAATCGCCCTGCCGATCTCCTCCGCCGAGGTGCGGGGATTTGCCAGGAGCTTGGTGATCCTTTCTATAACGATAGGATGACTTGGCAGATTGGAAATGTCCTGGATGGTATCCTTGATATTTTTACGGGTGGTGGTCATGGCCGCGCTATTTCCCGCCGGACTGGATGGTATACTGATACACCGCTACGAAAAGTTGTTTCATGAGCGGGTGTTCGCTGCAATTCGAAAATTTTTTCATCAGTCTGGATTTGACCTCCTGAGGAGAAAGACTGCTGGTCGTTTCCGCCACCACGGCGGTATCTTCGCCCTCGATATAGACCGACGCTATGCCCCAGTTGGTGAGGCGCCTTCCCATGGCGGAGGAGAGTACAGACCCTTTGTTAAGAAGAATGCTGCCGGAAGCGCCGCACACTTCGCGCGCCAGGACCATCCCGTCTTCTACCTGGTCCGAGGTTATTTTTTTCATGGTTATATGATAAAATGATAACCCGGTTTTGGCAAGCAGGGATGTTGGAAGAACAACAAAAGACCAGAAGAACACCTAACCGAACCTGAAAGGGAATCATTTGGGCCTTTGGGAATACATCGAGCAACTCTCAAGAGGTTCCGGGTGCGGGAAATACACCGGGCGTTTCCCCTCGCTGAGGGATCCTCCGGGTACGGTCAATCGGGAAGCCATGTTTTTTATGCAGAACGTATTTTCTTCCCTGCAGCTTTTAATGGTTAAATCAGCAAAATAACAGTATCATTATAGTAAAGCAAAGGATTTCGCGATGATTTCACTATCATACGGCAGGGCAGGCGAACACGGCGGGGTGGCCATCAGGATCATTTTTGTAGTGGCAACACTTCTGGTGATAGGCGCTTTTATCGGTTTTTTTCTTCATAATTACCAGCAGCAGGTTAAGGAAAATCATCGTAAGGCCTCTCGAATCAGCGAGTACGGGATCCAGGTCGCACTGGAACGCCTGAGCGCCGAACCGTCATGGACGAGCGGATTTCCCAAAACAACCTGTGATGGCGGTTGGTATACCGTTGCCCTGCGGATGTCCCCTAAAGAAGATACCGCGATCATCTACATAACCGCGGAAGGCCATATTGGCAATGCATCTGATTCACGGGAGTGCGTACTCGGACTGACGGTCAATGGCGATGACTCCGTCTGGGTGCAACGCAGCCTGCATTAAGGATTTCTCCCGTCCCTGATTTGCCCATTCGAAGCCTCAAAACGGAAAAAAATGCCTATTGACTGCCCCCCTCAGATATAGTATACTCTCGACGAACATCTACAAGCAGTTGTATTTACTTCTGGAAAATACCCGGATTCACATGGATAAACACCGCATTTCCGGCACGCATGAAGGATTCGATATTCCGGCTGTTTCACCGTGTTTCGGTAATGCTTTAGCACTGTCTGTCCCGTGCCGTTTTCCACTACCCGTCATTACCAGCGCAATGGAGAGAATCGCACCATGATTTCCACTATCCGCAAACGCGACGGCAAGCTCGTCACCTACGACAATTACAAAATTGCCAGCGCCATTTTCAAGGCGGCACAATCCGTCGGTGGCAGGGACTTCAACCAGGCGTTATCGCTTGCCCAGAAGGTCGAGGAGCTGCTGTCGAAAAAGTTTCACCCAAATTCCATCCCGGCAGTGGAGGAGATCCAGGACCTGGTTGAAAAGATACTGATCGAACAGGGACACGCCAGGGTGGCGAAGGCGTTTATCCTTTACCGCGAACAGCGACGTCGTATTCGCAGTACCAGGGACATGCTGCTCGATATTTCGAATACCATGGATGGCTACCTCAAGCAGGAAGACTGGCGGGTGCAGGAAAACTCCAACGTCAACTATTCGCTCGGCGGGCTCATCCTTCATAACAGCGGCGCGATAACCGCCAATTACTGGCTCGAAAACATATACAATCGCGATATCTCCGACGCGCACCGCAACGGCGATCTGCATCTCCACGACCTGTCGATGTTCTCGGGTTACTGTGCGGGATGGTCGCTTCGCCAGCTCATCACCGAAGGGCTCGGCAGGGTGCGTGGCAAGATTTCGTCGAAGCCGCCGCGCCATCTTTCAACGCTTGTTCAGCAGATGGTGAATTTTCTCGGCATCCTGCAGAACGAGTGGGCCGGCGCGCAGGCGTTTTCGTCGTTTGACACCTATCTCGCTCCGTTTGTAAAGGTTGACCGCCTGTCATTCTCCGATGTCAAACAGCACCTGCAGTCGTTCGTTTTCGGCGTCAACACTCCCTCCCGCTGGGGTTCCCAGGCGCCATTTACCAATATTACGTTCGACTGGGTGACGCCCGATGACCTTAGGGATCAGCCCGCGATCATCGGCGGCGAACCCGCCGATTTTACCTACGGCCAGTGCCAGGCGGAAATGGACATTATCAACCGGGCATTCATCGAGGTCATGCTGGAAGGCGACGCCGAAGGCCGAGGATTCTCTTATCCGATCCCGACCTACAACCTGACGCGCAGTTTCGACTGGCAAAGCGAAAACGCCAGGCTGCTCTTTAAAATGACCGGAAAATTCGGCACGCCCTATTTCCAGAATTTCATCAATTCGTCGCTCAACCCCGGCGATGTGCGCTCCATGTGCTGCCGGCTGCAGCTCGACAAGCGCGTGCTGCGCAATCGCGGCGGCGGCCTGTTCGGTTCCGACGAATTTACCGGTTCCATCGGCGTGGTCACCATCAACCTGCCCCGGATCGGCTATCTCTCCACCACACGCGACGAGTATTTCAGTCAGCTCGACCATTTTATGGACATTGCCCGCGATTCTCTTGAGGCCAAGAGAAAGGTGATCACCAAACTCATGGACCAGGCGCTGTTCCCTTACTCACAGCGGTTCCTCCGGCACTGGAACAACCATTTTTCCACCATCGGGCTCATCGGCATGAACGAGTCAACGCTCAATTTCATGGGAAAGGACCTGACCGATCCGGCGGCGCGGGAATTTGCGAAAGAAGTGCTCATCCATATGCGCGACCGCTTGGTGAAATATCAGGAGGAGACCGGCCATCTTTACAATCTTGAAGCCACCCCTGGTGAAGGAACGTCGCATCGGCTTGCACGGATCGACCGCGCAAAGTTCAACCGGATGATCATCCCCGGCGGCAACCATCCCTATTTCACCAACTCGACCCAGCTCCCGGTGAACGCCACCGACGACCTGTTCGAGGCGCTCGACATGCAGAACGACCTGCAGAAACTCTACACCGGCGGCACCGTATTTCATGCATTCATCGGAGAATCGATCGATGACCCCGAGCTGTGCATGAAACTCGTCAGAAAAATAGCCGAGAAATACGAAATGCCGTATTTTACCCTGTCGCCCACGTTTTCGATATGCGGGGCGCACGGGTATTTGAAGGGGAAACAGCCCTACTGCCCGCACTGCCATGAGGAGACCGAAGTCTATTCACGGATCGTCGGTTACTACCGGCCGATTCAGAACTGGAACCACGGCAAGAAAATGGAGTTCGCCGAACGGACCATGTTCACGATAAACGGCAGGACCGTCGCGTCGGAACCGGCCGGGCCCGCCGCACCGGAGCCGGATAAGGTCCCTGCCGAGGCCGTCTGTGTCCCCTGACGGCGTTCTCGTCGGCGGGTGGATAAAGAACTCGTTCATCGATTTCCCGGGCACGGTCGCGACCGTGCTTTTTTTTTCCGGGTGCAACCTCGCCTGCCCCTGGTGCCACAATCCGGGGATCGTCCGCGGCTCCCACGGTCCTGTCGATTGCGCGGAGATCGCCACGTACCTTGAAAGGCGGCGCGGTATCATCGAGGGCGTGGTGTTAAGCGGCGGGGAACCGACCATTCACCCCGGACTGCCGGACCTGGCGCGTGAACTGCGCGGCAGGGGGCTGAAAGTCAAGCTCGACACCAACGGCTTGCTTCCTGCAGCCATTGAACAGTGCGCGCCGGATTATCTCGCGCTCGATGTCAAGACGCTCCCGCAGCATTACGGCAGACTCGGCTGCCGGTATGCCGACGTCGCGGAACGGCTCTCCCGCTCGATTGCCATAGTCAAGTCTATGGGTGAACGGGCGGAGGTGCGGGTCACGGTCGCGCCGGGGTTCGTGGACGAAGAATCGATCGCCGGTATCGCACCGCTGCTGTCCGGCGTTGCGCGGGTCTTTCTCCAGCCGCTGAAAACAGACGTGGAGCTGCTCGATCCGGCGTTTGCGCAAAAACCGGTCATGGCGCCCGAACGGATCGCGA
>JAFGOU010000174.1 GCA_016926315.1 Chitinispirillaceae bacterium | reverse complement strand
ACTACGCGCACCTCTTTGACACCATCACCGTGCGACTCGAATACAACGACCTGCCCGTTATCACCGAGATAGCGCCTGACTGGGATTCGACCAGGCCTTTCACGGTGAACGGCCTGCCTAAAAGGACGGCATACACTCCCTACCATTTCCCGCCGCACGCATCGGTCCGGATCACTTTCTCCGAACCCATTGATTCCGCCTCGGCAATGCGGGGGATCGTGGTGTACAGCGTTTTCGATTCAACCGCAGGCGGCAGCGTCGTACCCGTGCGTACGCGGCAGATCTGGAACGCGGACTATACCCAGCTGAAGCTGTTCGCCCATTATGCTGCGCAAAGCCCGTATTTTCTGGTGACGCCGTCACGAGGTCTTTTTATACCGACCGATTCGTTGGCGCTGGTCGTCTCCACAGACCTGCGCGATCTCGCTTCCACCCCCAGCGGGCCGAACCGGCTCGACATCAACCGTGATTTCGTCCGCGATACCATCGGCGATACCGCCGTTCACCTCAGAGTGGACAGCGTGACCTTCTGTGTTCTTGCCGTATCGCCGGCCGACGGCGACAGCACGGTCAGCCGGACGCCGTTTATCGAGTTGACGTTTTCAAAGCCGGTCATGGACTCGTCCGTTGACACGGCACTGACCGGCAACCGGACGCTCATTCTCCGTTCGCGGTATAACAGCGACGGGCAGCTTCCCTATGACTCAGTGATTGTTGATGGCAACAACGTCCGTTTTTTTCCCGGCATCCGGTTTTTCTACCGTGACAGCGTGTCCTGTTACTACCGCGGAAATACCGTTCGGGACCGGAGCGGATTTCCGGTCGATAATACCGGTGACGGGATTCCCGGCACGCTTTTCGATTCTCTCACGACGATAGAAGACCTGCCGTGGCATTTTCGTATTAAAAACATTCAGGTCGTGTCGGTCACTCCGCAGAGCGGCGATACCGTGACAACGACCGGCAGGTCGCTGGTCCTGACCTTTTCCGACCCGGTGTCCATCGACGTCTTTGACACCAGCCTGACGGGAAACCGCAGTTTTCAGTTGCGTTCGCTGTACAGCGGCACCAACCAGTCAACGTTCCGCAGCATAGGTTTTTCTGCAGACAGTACGGTCGTGACGCTGATACCGGTATACGGGTATTTCAGCAACGACAGCCTGCAATGCCTCTTTTTCGGTTTTGCCGATGAGTACCGGTACGGGGAGCGTGTGTATCCGGGCGGTCCGGAAAACGGTTTTTCCGGTTTCGCATGGTATTTCAGGACCGGCGCCTCGGGTTTTTATACCTATCCCAATCCATACAAACCGGGAAAGGACCCGCGCCACTGCCATGCACGCGGGCCCTGCGGCATCTGGTTCAAGAACATTCATACCTTGACTACCGGTATGCTCGATTTCCGTATCGGCATTTATTCTGTCAAGGGTTATCCGCTCTATGACACCAGGAAAGCCTCCGGCCTTCTCCACTTCGACCCTGGCACGGAACCGCAGTGGCTCTGGGACACCCGGAACCTGCGGGGAGAGCTCGTGGCTTCGGGGTTGTATTTTTACGTGATCTATGACGCGCTCGACCGCGTTCTTGTCAAGGGAAAGCTGATGATCGTTCGGTAGGAGCGTGAGGAAGATTGACTTATCTGCAAAGAAACAACCGCTCGAAGTTTTCCGCCATGGCTTTCTGGAGCGTCTCCGCCGACATGCCCTTCGCGTCTGCAATGCATTCGCCCGTAATCGCCGCCCAGGCCGGTTGGTTGGTTTTCCCGCGGTAGGGGACCGGAGCAAGGTAGGGAGAGTCGGTTTCGATAAGGAGCCTGTCGAGCGGGACTCGCGCGGCAAGTTCACGGACCGCTCCGCTGAAGGTGACGATGCCGGAGAATGAAACGTGGTATCCGCACTGGAGAAGGAAGTCGAGCGAACCGGCGGTCCCGGTAAAGCAGTGAAACAGCGCACGGGTAATCCCCTGCTCTCTGCAGATCGTAGCGACCTCCCGTTCAGCGCCGCGCGAATGGACCACGACCGGAAGACGCAGCTCCTGCGCGATGGCGAGCTGGCGGGTAAAGACCGGCTTCTGGCATTCGATGGTGGGATATCGGGGGTTCGAGCGGTCAAGGCCGATCTCGCCTGCGGCAACCATCTTGTCATGTATGAGCAGCGCCTTGAGCCGTTCCTCCCAATCACCGGCAATTCCTTCAACGTCGAACGGAGAAATACCGGCTGCGCCATACACGCCGGGAAACATGCCGCATAAACGGGTTACGCTCTCTGCGGAGCCGAGATCGGTGGCGGCTGAAAGTATCAGCCCGACTCCTGCGGCATCGGCTTCGGCAATGAGCCGGGGCAGGGCATCCTCGGGCAGCCGGTCGAGATGGGCGTGACTGTCGATCCACATGGGAAGGCGGCTACCGGCGGTCCTGAAAAACGGTATTCCATTTCGCGATCGTCCAGGGGGTCACGTTTCCCATCTGGTCGATTTTAAAGGTCACCACACCCGAGCCCGGGACGATAACGGGCTTTTCATCGAGCGATATACTCACCGTCTGGTTGGCGCCGATGTGAACATTGAAACTGTCCCTCGCTATCCACGACATGGTGGCGCCCTTGCGGAGGAGCTTGCGCCACTCTTTGTTGTCGCTGAAAACGCGGGCCCAGCATGAATCGTTTACCACGGTAATGCGCAGCTTCATCGTTTTACCGGTCGATACCGGGGCCTGAGGGCTTGTGACGGTATCTTTTTCCTGTTTTTCAAGGGAAGGTTTGAGTGCGGCTGCAACCGTTTTACCGGTGTCTTTGAGCGCAGCCATTGCCTTTGCTGCCGTTGCTTTCTTTAGGGTATCCCTGGCGGATTGGGCGGCCATGGAGTCTACGGTTTTTCTCTTTGCAGGCGAGGAGTCCACCGTCGACGGTACGGCGCTTTTCTGCGGCTTTGCCGTGTCGCCGGGAAGTGCAGGCGACTTTTCGCCTTTTCCGGCTGGAGCAGAAGCGTTCGCCGGTTTGCGGCGCGCGGGGGGATCTTCGAGATCGATCAGATCGCTCAGCTCAGGAACATAGTCTGTCGTATCACCCGAATACGCCTGCTGTGTGGTGTCTCCTCCCGCGATTCCGGCAGGCTGTTGATTGAACCACCCCTGCCTTCCGGCGAAGAATGCGGACCCTGCCAGCACAACGATCAGAGCGATGCCCACGAACAGCAATGCACCGGGCGTCTTTTTGTCCTGCACGGTCTCCAGGTTGATCTTGGTGCTGGAATCCTTGCGCAGGGTATCGACTCCGGTCAACCCGCGCTCGTCAAAAAACCGCTGAAGGACCTCTTCGGGATTGAGCGAAAAATAAACGCAGATCGAACGGAGATAGACCCTGATGTAGGCATCTCCCGGAAGACGGTCGTAATCGTTGGATTCAAGCGCTTCGAGATAACGGGAGTTAATTCTCATTTCCGCGGCAAGTTTTTCAACCGAGATGCCGCGCGCCATTCTCGCATTCCTGATGATCTCACCAATGCGTTCCTTCGTGATGGATGCGCCATTGCCGGATGAATCTGCTGATGATGAGGGGTTATGACGTTCGCTCATTGCTGTCCCCGGAACGGATGGAGAATTCGGAAAAAAGCGAGATTGTTTCGGCTACCGGCAGGCCGACGACGTTGTAATAGCAGCCGGTGATTTTTTCGATGAACACCATCGCTTTCCCCTGGATCGCATAAGCGCCCGCCTTGTCGCGGTATTCGCACAGCGCCAGATATGCTTCGATATCGTCGCCGGTCAGCTTTCTGAAAAATACATCCGTGCAAGCGACTGCAGAAGCGCTAAAAGTTTCTGCGGCGCACACGAGCGCCACGCCGGTCATGACCTGGTGGATGCTGCCCGACAGGCTTTCAAGCATTGCCCGGGCTTCACGGCGGTCAACGGGTTTGCCGAGCACCCGGCCGTCCTTAACGACCACGGTGTCGGCCCCGAGTACGAGCGCATCGACATGCCGCTCGGCAATGCCGGCAGTCTTGGCCAGTGCAAGCTTTTGCAGCGAGCCGACGAGATCTGCGGGATCAATATACCGTGCCTCGTCAAGATCGGCGGGAACGATTACCTGGAACGACACTCCCATCTGGGCAAGGATCTCCCTGCGTCGGGGCGATTGCGACGCGAGAATAACGGGCCTGCGAAGATTCTGCCATGCCGTCATGGGAACAAAATACATAATAGGGGCGGGAACGATGGTGACAGATTGGCGTCGTACGTTGGAACGCAGGCATGATTTTTCGGGATAAACGAAGCGGGTCCGCGGCTGGTGGGCCCTGCAAGGATACCGCTCCGACACCGCCCTGGCAGGGCTATTTCGTTTCCCGGCTTTTTTTGAGTTCCTTCTTGATTTCCGGATGTCCAGGGTCCATCGCCGCAGCCTTGTCGAGGAATTCGAGATATACGTCCCGGTTCTTGTACTGGAGCGCCACTCTGGCAAGCCCGAGGTTCGCCACCGCCATGCCAGGGTCCTGTTCCAGGGCCCGTTTGTAGAACTGCTCGGCCCATTTGATTTTTTTCTGCTCCAGGTACACCTGTGCCCGTTCGTACGTCGCCGGGGCATATTTAAAATCGATAGCGCTGATTTCTTTGTAGATTTCGATCGCCTCGTCCTGTTTTTTCTGCGCCCGGAGAACGGCGCCGAGGGTCATGAGCGCTTCGATATTTTCCGGTTCCGTGGCGCGTATGTCCTCGATCGCGTTCGCCGCCTCATCGAGCTTGCCCAGTTTCAACAACAGCCTGGCGTAGGAGAGCAGCAACGGGTTGTCCCGCTTTATCTCCAGGAGCGCTTTGATCTCCTGGAACGCCTGTTGATCCTGTTTGGTGATGCGATAGGCTTCGACCAGCATTCTGCGGATTTCGGGATCCTTTGGTTTTGAGGCTTTGGCCTTGACGAGCAGGTTGATGGCTTCCGAGGTCTTACCGGTTCTGAGATACGCGTCCGCAAGGGCGACCCGGGGACCCGTGCTGTCGGGCGCCTGTTTGTGCGCGGCGGTGAGCATCCGCATCGCCTCGTCGGTATACCCTTTGGCAAGGATGATCGTACCGATGCGGGTACGCGCCTCGAGGCTTGCCGTATCGAATTTCCTGTACTGCTCGTACGCGGAGAGCTCGTCATCGGTTCTGCCGAGCCTGCCGTATGCGCGGGCGACTTCAAGCCACGCCGACGGGATGGTGTCGCCCAGTTCTGCGGCTTTTTTCAGCAGCGCCGCCGACTGCTTGAGCGTGGCTTTGTTCGATGAGTGGAGCAGGCCCAGGCGCAGAAAGTTGCGATAATCGGCGGGGAATTTCTTGACATTTTCCTCGTACTGCAGTTTTGCTTTTATCGGATTGGCGGTTTCCTGGAGGAACGCGAGACCGTAGGAGACGTCGGCGTTTTTCGCACCGCCCAGCTTCTGGTACTTTTCATACCAGGTGAACGCTTTATCGTTCTGTCCCGTCGCGAGGCACGCCTCGCCGAGCGTTTTAAAAATGAACTGTCGCTCATCGATTGTAAGGGTGGTAAGGATCGCCAGCGGCTGGAGCAGTTCGATTGCCTCTTTGTTCTTTCCTGCAGCGTTTAACGACCGCGCGAGCATGAGTCTGTGCGGCACCTCGGCGGCGAGGGGGCCCTTGACCATGGAAAAGTATCGTATCGTTTCCGGGTAGTTCTTGTCGGCGTAGTAGTATTCGCCGAGTGCCCGCGCAATCCTGGCCGCGGCGGTGTCGTTGCCGTGTTTTTCCATGAACTCCCGGTATGCCGCCATCGCGCTTTCCCTGTTGCCTTGGCGGGCATACCGGTCGCCGATCTGTTTGATGTCGTTCCCGGCGCTCTTTTTCGGGGCCGAAGGGATTTCTCTGGCAGCGAGAAGCATCTCCTGCCCGGCCTGGGCCCGTCCGTCCGTGATCAGTCCTAAAAGCGCAATGCACACTGCCACTATTGTTGATAACCTCATATGCCGACCGCTCCTTGTGGAAAAACGTGAACACCCTGCGCCGAGCCCTTCGGCAACCGCGCCCTATTCTCCCCTTCAAGGCAGTGCTGCAACCCGGTTTGAAAATAGTATTTGATCCGGGGGCGGCATCATTCTTTTATGGGGAACAATGATTCCGCCTCGCCTGCGTGAAAAATAGTATACTAGTTGGTCTCTATTTGGGAGTACCGTCGAACACCTCTCGACTCCGCTCGGGGAGGGTCCAGGAGCACCTTTTAGCCTGATTTCAATGTCCGGTGAGAAGTCTCGAACCTGATTTTCCTGCAAGGGATGGGGGAATAGAAAAACATGATGAAGGACATTCGTGAACTGGCCGCCGAAGCCGCCCGCAGGGCGGGAGATCTCCTGATCAGCATGTTCGGAAAAGCCGGTATCATGGAAAAAGGCGCTCCGCACAATCTGGTCACCGAGGCAGATTGCCGGGCCGAAGAACAGATCGTCGGGTTTCTTGACCGGGAAGCGCCGGGCTCGTCGTTTTACGGCGAAGAGTCTCTTGACAAGGCCTGCCTTGACGCGGAGCGGCTCTGGATCATCGACCCGCTCGACGGCACCACGAATTATGCGCAGAACATACCGCATTTCGGCGTGTCAATCGCCTATGCGGACAGGGGAATTCTTCTGGCCGGGGTTGTCTATGATCCCCTGCGCAGGGAGCTGTTCAGCGCATCGGCCGGCAAAGGAGCCCTGTGCAATGGCGCGCCGGCCAACGTATCACGCAAGAGCCGTCTCAATGAGTCCCTTATCGCCACGGGATTTTATTATGACCGCGGCGTGACCATGGAAAAAACCCTGGCAGCGCTTCATGCCCTTTTCAGGGCCGACATCCGCTGCATGAGGCGCATGGGGTCGGCTTCACTCGATCTTGCCTGGCTTGCGTGCGGCCGTTATGACGCCTATTTTGAGTATACGCTCTCGGCCTGGGATTTTGCGGCAGGACTGTTGATCGTCCGTGAAGCCGGAGGGTTGGCGGACAATATCGACGGTACGCCGGCGGACCTGCAGGCAAAAGGCCTTCTGTGCAGCAACGGCCTGGTCCATGACGCATTTCTCAAACGCGTGCTTGATCCCGGAAAGCGCACGGTGCGGTAGTACTTTTTTCCCCGCCTCCCGGTGCAACGGGTTATTTTTAAGGCTGACGCGGTACTCCGGTTTTATGATGAAAGGAATTGTGCTGTTACCCTCACATGATTAATCGCAACGATCCCTGCTGGTGCGGAAGCGGGAAAAAATATAAAAAGTGCCATTTTTT
>JAFGOU010000173.1 GCA_016926315.1 Chitinispirillaceae bacterium | reverse complement strand
GGCCCTGCCCGCGACGAGCTGGTCAAAATGATGATCGACAAGAACCAGAACGTGCTCGGCAGCGCTGGCCAGGCGTAACTCTTTTCATACTATTCAGTTACAAAATGCCCGGGGCTTCAGGCCCGGGCATTTCTTATTTTCGGTACGCAGACAAATCAAGTGTTTTTTTTGCTTCTGCCTATGCGGTCATTGAATCGTTTATACTGAATAGGTAGATTCATAAGCGAGTATACCATGTCCTATTTGCCGGACAGGAGATAGTATGGTATACTTCTTATGGTCAGTTCACCCGGGAGATCCGAACCACTTATCGTATGGATGATGATCGCCTATATCGGAACAGATTACATTCAGTGAGGTGCGCCAGCATGAGCGAGAATCTTGATATACAGAAGGAACCATCTTCCTCCCACCAACCTTCAGATGAAGAGATCCGCCGCTGTCTTGAGGCCGAAATTCTGGAAATGGAAAAGTACAAGTGGTGCCTGGGCATTCACCTGCAGCACGACCCCCTTCAGGACCGCTCCCTTAACGATATCTACTGCGAATGGATCGACAAATACGCCTCGGATTTCAGGAAAGACTGGGAAAAAAGGAAGCCGGGGAAAAGCCCCAATAATTAAACGCGGACGGTTCGTTGAGCGGCAGCCATTCCTTTTAGAACCGCCACTCAAGGTTTGCCAACGGCAGGGCGGGCGTCTCACAGAGCGCAATTTCTGACCCTGCCGATGACGGCGGCGCAAGAAGCAGGGGCAGCGCCGCAAGTCCGGGGAGGTCGAGGCGGAGACCCGAATGTTTTGCATCCCGGCCCGATTTCTCGAATAGCTGAAGCGACAGCCGTTCGCCGAAGTAAAAGCCTGTCCAGCCGCCGGCGATGCAGGCGAGGATATAGGCGCGGTGGTTGTTGGCTTCGAAGATCAGGGGGAAAGAGACACCGATGCCGGTGCCGGCCGCTACCGAGGCGCCGATAAAGACCGATTGCCAGAAGGTGTAGTCGATCTGCGGATGATAGCTGAGACTAAGCCAGGTGCCGCCGGCGTACCCTGCAATGGTGGATGCCAGGATCGCGCGGGTGGAGGCGATGCCATGGTATTCGTCCCCGAGCATGGCAAGGCCAAACCCGGTAAGCGCGCCACCGACGCCGGTGACCCAGGGAAGGGCGCCGCGGCCTGCGGAGATCTCCTTGTTGCGGGTGAGAAGGTAGCCGCCATAAAAACCGGCGGGAAGCATGGCCATGGAGAGTGCGGTTGAGGTCGAAAGGTAGGCACGGCTGTCGCGGTCGGTCGGGTCGTCGTAATAAAATACCGGCAGGGCGAAGGCCAGCGCGCCGAAGGTCTGGCTGAAGTATGATATAAGCGCGACCTTTCCATAGTCGTCTTTGTCAACTATGCCGAGCCGGGAACCGAGATACATGCCGGCCGGGAAGCCGATCATGGAGGACCAGGCCCGGATGTGGTCGGTGGCGGTCGGTTCATTGTAAGACTCATTCCGCTCACCGTTCCATCCGGATGAATCGATCTGTTTATAGGGATCATTGATGGACGTCGCGTTATGCAAAAAAGAGGACAGCAGGAAGGGATAGTAGCCGCCCAGGGCGGTTGAACCGAAGTTCATCAGTGCCACCTTGCCGTAACCAAGCTCCATGTTTCTGGTGAATGCGAAGGAACCGTAGAGGGTCCCGCCGATGGTAAGCAGTGACAATCCGGCAATGAGCTTGCTATTAGAGCCGCCGGTGTCCGAAAGAATGGTGGTATAGGCCGACAGATAGGTAAACGCGGATTTCAGCGTTGTTTCTATGATAAACCAGGACCTGCCGTACTGTTCGAGCTTTTTCGGCGCGGGCACGGCTGATGTCGAAGCGGTCATGGAAAGCGGTCGTTCCGCAGGCCGGGGCACGACCAGTTTCCGCGGGTCGCCGTTCGCATCGAGCACGATTACCACAAAGTCGCCGGTGGAAGGATCCGTGCCGATCCCCACCACCTGACTGTTCTGCCTGATCGAATCGCCGCCGGGTATGAGGTTGAGCAGGGAGTCGAACTGGGAGGTCGCGAACAGGGTGATCGGCGGTCGCGACGGGGGAGCCTCCGGTTCCGTTGCGGTAACGGCAGGGGATTCTGCCGGCGGTGCGGCACCAATTTCTTCCTGCGCAAATAACATAGTCGCCAGGAACACAGAAAGGACGATGAGCAGGGCAGTGGTTTTCATGGTTTTCTCCGGTGGTGGTGACGGCAGTACGGTCATTAAAATATATCCGGTATACCAATAGGAAAAGCCGGGAAGCCGGTCACCCGCAGTCGCCACCGCGTTTCATTTTTTTGGTGGGGGCAGTGGCCCCCTGTCTCCAGCCGCCCGTGGCGTCTTCCGCCACCCCCACGATGCTGACCACCGGTAGTGCAGCCCTGTAAACCTTATGCCCTCAGGCACTGCAAACGATACTCCTGGCTTTTCATTATTGACGAAAGCGATAGTGGTAAGCGGGTATCTTCCGGTAATGAAACAGAACGGATAATCCGGGTGGATTTCCCGAAGCCGCCGTGTTTAGAATTGCACGCTAGGTAATGCCTTGGGGCACAGCACCAATAAAGGGCCTCGGGCCAACCCTGATTATTATTTATAACCTAAAATATGCATGACTCACCGCAGAGACGCAGAGTGCGCAGAGAAAGATATAATAAAATCAGCCTGAAAACAATCAGGCGCGAAAGGATGTCTCTTTTTATCAATTCACCCAACGGGTGTGTTCTGATTGGGGTTGTTTTTTAACAATAGCTCTACTCTTCGACCTCTGCGTCTCTG
>JAFGOU010000172.1 GCA_016926315.1 Chitinispirillaceae bacterium | reverse complement strand
AGGGCGTTTTGAACGACAAAATATTGTCGTTCGTAATAAAACGCCCGGTGTGCTATCAATATCGTTCCATAGTGCCGCGCCACTGGCGCGAGGACTTTCAAGCGCAGTCTTGAAAGTCCTGTAGAAACTCTTCACCTCCGGACGATTGGTAAAAATTATTTTCATATTCTGTTTTCCGGCAGGATCCAATCGAAAAGGAGAGAAAAGGTGGAGACTTCGCATGTCATTGAAAAAGCGGCTGACAATATCCGTATTCTCGCAGCGGCAATGGTTGAAAAAGCGAAATCCGGTCATCCCGGCGGGGCCATGGGGGGCGCGGATTTTATCAATATCCTTTTTACGGAATTCCTCAGGTATGATCCGACTGATCCTTCCTGGTTCTGTCGGGACCGGTTTTTTCTTGATCCCGGCCACATGTCCCCCATGCTTTATGCACAGCTCACGCTTACCGGCAGCTATTCTCTCGAAGATATCAGGAACTTCAGGCAGTGGGGGAGCGTTACCCCTGGACATCCGGAACGCGATATCTCGCGCGGCATCGAGAACACCTCAGGCCCTCTCGGTCAGGGTCATGCCATGGCAGTCGGAGCGGCGATAGCGGAACGTTTTCTCGCTACCCGTTTCGGCGAGTGGATGGCGCATAAAATATATACCTATATCTCCGACGGCGGGGTGCAGGAGGAAATTTCTCAGGGAGCCGGCAGGATCGCCGGGCACCTCGGGCTCAGCAACCTGATCATGTTCTATGATTCAAACGATGTGCAGCTTTCCACCATGACCTCGGACGTCACGAGTGAAAATACCGCCGCCAAGTATGTCGCATGGGGGTGGAACGTCATTGCCATCAAGGGCAATGACCAGAGCGAGATCCGCTCGGCGCTCACGCAGGCGCATGCGGAGAAAGACCGTCCCACGCTCATCATCGGCAAGACCTTTATGGGCAAGGGCGCGGTAACCGACAACGGTGAATCGTACGAAGGCAAAGTCTCGACCCACGGCATGCCGCTTTCCGAAGCCGGCGCTTCGTTTGCCGCTACCGTAAAGAATCTCGGTGGAAATCCCGACGACCCGTTTGTTGTTTTTCCCGAGGTCGCCGCCTATTATCTAAAGGTCAGGGCGGCAAAGATCGGAAAAGCCGGGGAGGCAAAAGCGAAGCAGGCAGCCTGGGAAAAAGCGAATCCCGATGCAGCGAAAAACCTTTCCGGCTTCGTGGCCGGCGCGGTGCCTGCCGTCGACTGGGCCGCGATCCAGCCCAAGGCCGGAGGCGCCACACGCGCGGCTTCGGCAATCGTGCTTGGCGAATTTGCGAAACAGGTGGGCAACATGATCGTCTCCTCCGCCGACCTCGCGAACAGCGACAAGACCGACGGATTTCTCAAGGCGACGAAAATCCTCAGGAAGGATGACTTCTCGGGAGCTTTTCTCCAGGCTGGAGTTTCCGAACTTACCATGGCCACGCTCATGAACGGCATCGCGGCGCATGGCGGCGTGATCCCGGTATGCGGAACGTTTTTTACTTTCTCCGATTACATGAAACCGGCCGTCCGGCTCGCCGCGCTCATGGGGTTGCCGGTCAAATACGTCTGGTCGCACGACTCTTTCAGGGTCGGTGAGGACGGGCCGACGCATCAGCCGGTCGAACATGAGGCGCAGATCCGGCTCCTCGAAAAAATGAAAACATCAGAAGGCCACCGCAGCATCCTGGTGCTCCGGCCCGCCGATACGCCGGAGACGGTTGTTGCCTGGAAACTGGCGCTTGAGTGCACGACGACACCGTGCGCCCTTCTTTTATCACGTCAGAATATCGCCGACCTGCCTGCAAGGAGCAACGCAGACCGGCGCGCAGACGCGGATCAGGCCGGCAGGGGCGGATACTCGGTGGTTGAATGCGATGGAGCGCCCGGCGTGATTCTGGTCGCCAGCGGGTCTGAGGTCGGGACCCTGGTCGATGCGGCGAAAATCGTGGGAAAAGAGAGGAACGTACGCTGCCGCGTCGTTTCGCTTCCGTCCATGGCGCTGTTTGCCGAACAACCCGTGGCGTATCGGGAATCGGTCATGACACCGGGAATTCCCGTATTCGGACTCAGCGCCGGACTGCCGGTATCGCTCATCGAGACGGTCGGTCCTCTTGGAAAAGCCGTCGGCCTCGAACGGTTCGGCGCTTCGGCGCCGTACAAGGTCCTCGATGAAAAATTCGGCTTTACCGCTGAAAAGGCGGCCGTGCAAATAATGCGGTACCTCGATGAATATCCCGCGATGCGCAAAAATCTCGGATAACGCCGGCGGATGTTCGTTTCGGGCTGGATGGCATTTTTCGGGCGGAAGCCCAGATAGAGAAGAGATTCGTATGAAAATCGGAATTATCAGCGACACCCACCGGAATGTTGACCTGATCGAAAAGGCGGTGGACTGGCTCATAAAGAAACAGAAGATAACCATGCTGTATCATCTCGGCGATGACTACGACGACGTTTCGGTGCTGCAGGAAAAGTATCTTGAAACCGTCCAGGTCCCCGGCATCTATGACGAGCGCTATAAAAACGGTTCCCTTCCCTCCCTGCTGACGGAAATGGTATGCGGTCTGACCGTTACGCTTGTTCACAGCCTGGAAAAGGATCTGACGCGAGAGAATATCGAACGCAGCGATATCATTCTTTTCGGCCATACCCATCGCGCCGAACTGAAGCTTGATAACGGACGTTTGTACATGAATCCCGGCCACCTCAAGGGGCCGCTCGACAAGAACATGCCGCCCTCGTTCGGTGCGCTTTCCATTGAGGATAAAGGCATTCATGCGGCCATTTTCGACATGAAAGGGAAAGCTATGCATTCGATGGAGCTGGTTCGGTCGGGAAGCGGTTTGTACAAGACATAATCCAATGGGTTCCCCGCAGTTTAAAGCAATGAACGTCACCATTCTGAGAGGTATGCTTCTTTTCATTCCCCTGCTGTCATTAAACTGCTGCTATCTCGCAAAACAGGGTTTTTACACGGCGAAGTACACCTTCAGCGCCCGAAGTATCGAAAAGACCCTTCAAAAAGAGATGGTTGATGATTCGCTGAAAGCGCTTTTTGAAAAGGTGCGTTCGATAAAAAAATATTCGGTGGAAAAAATCGGACTGGTCGAAAATAAAAATTACACGCGCTATATCAGCATAGAAAAAAAGTACCTGATTGACCTTCTAGCGGCTTCGCCACCCGATAGCTTTTCGCTCCATACGTGGTGGTTTCCTTTTTTCGGGAGGGCGCCTTATCTCGGGTATTTCAAGACCGGTGACGCAATTCGGGAGGCAAAAAAATTCAAGAAAAAGGGGTTGGAGGTCATCATTCTTCCCGTTGATGCTTTCAGCACTTTGGGAATCGTGTCTGATCCGGTCTATACCTTCATGAAAAAGCTTTCCCTCTTTCAACTTTCCTCCCTGATCTTTCACGAACAGACCCACGCGACTGTTTTTCTGAAGAACCAGATGAATTTCAACGAAGAATGTGCCACCTTTGTCGGAGAAACCGGCGCCCTTTCCTTTATCAGAGACCGGTTCGGCGATACCTCGGCCGCGTATCGGAATGCGCTCCTTGAAAAGGAGGATGGAGACACCTGGGACCGGGTGCTTCGGGAGTTGCATGGGTCGCTCGATTCCGTTTATTCGGGAAAATCTTCACGGGAAGAAAAGCTGCGCAGGAAAAAGCAGATTATCGACAGCTTTAAACAGTCAATGTCGGAGAATTCCCATGACCTGTTTAAAACGGATCTTTATAAACGGGTACCGAACATTCCGATCAACAACGCCTATCTCGCGGTACGTATGACCTACTGCAAAGATCTGTCGCTTATGTACGGCCTGTACGGTAACAAAGAGAACAACTTGCATGCCACGATTGAGGAGCTGAAAAAGCTGAAGAAGTTGAATCCGAAGGACCCGAAGGAATATCTGCGCAGGATGCTGCGCCAAGCGGATGAGGCCCGGTCACAGAGCGGCGGCTTTACGGATAGCCTGCTCTCCAAGGGTGATGAAATTATTCCTGGTTTCAGCGCTGATGAGCAGCGTGCCTTGATTGTCCACGAAACCCGACCGGTTCGTCTTCCGCATTTCCTGGTGCGCGGCCAGGATGCATGTTCCCTCCCAGCCGATTCTCAGGAGATCTTCATCAAGCGGCTGGTTACCATAGAGCGTAGGCACAAGGGGGAGCTGTTCCGTTGTGTTGTGGCCGGTCCCGAAGGTAATACAGAAACTGCGCTGTGAAAAGACCGACACCCAGGTTTTGAGGATCTCCAGTTCGGTTCGCAGAGGAAAAAAGTCAACGGCGAATATGCGTGAACGTTCAAGAACGTCGGCGAGACGGGTCGCCTCGGCCACACCGTCGTTCAACCGGTTGACGATGATGGCGCCGATGGAATAACAGGGGATTCCTCCGCCATCCAGGATCAGCGCGTAGGCCTCGCGCAGCCTCATGTAATGTTCCTTATGCGTCGCAGAAGCTATGGTCTTTTTGCCGATCAGGAGTTTGCGGTATAGTTCGTTCTGGACCGAGACCGGATCATGCGGGCGTGAGGCGAAAATACGGTCACCACTGATCCGCGCGAGCGCACTCTCAAAATGCCGGGGCTCGGTATAGGAGCGGACCAGCGCATCGTACAGCGCTCGGGCGACATGGCGCTCATGAACGATTTTTTTCGCGTAACGCTTCCGGACATCGTTGTAGTCGATGGCGATGGGGATCTCATTCTGTTTCAAATAGTCGTTCAAACGGTCGATGACGTCCCAAATGTGGTCCTGCGTTTTTTTCCAGGAGGCGATCAGCAGGTTCTGGTTGTCTGAGGAAAGGATAAGCGGGCATGTTAGCGATTTGCCGCACAGGTAAAGAAACCCCGCATCATCCGGTGCATTACGGAGCGTTTTTCCCTTCTTTAAGTCCTCATTCCGGACCAGAAATTCGATATTGAAAAGTGGATAGATATGGTACCGATCGCACCATTGCGCGAATTCAGGATATCCGTCTCCGGTTGCCACATCGTTGATTCCCAGGGCGACGATGCCCTCCTCCTTCGCCGAGGCGACGATCCGTTCTACCGAATCGAACGCGCTGAACGAATACGGGGTATGGACATGGGTGTTGGTTCTGTACATGGTGCGATTAATTATCATATATAAATAAAATAATTAAGTCAATGGGCAAGGCAATGAATTATATGCGGAAAGTGTATATTGAATGTCCAACCAATTCATGCCGGATATTCCGAAGGGGCAATAAGGTTGACTGTCTGGTACCTGTATATCATCCGTTGTCGCGACAGAAGCCTTTATACCGGCATTGCCACGGATGTCGGGCGCAGGTTCGGCGATCACGCGGGCGGGAGCGCCAGGTGCGCGAAGTACCTGCGCGGAAAGGGGCCCTTGATGCT
>JAFGOU010000171.1 GCA_016926315.1 Chitinispirillaceae bacterium | reverse complement strand
TGCCTCGCGCGATAATGTAAAAATTGCCGTTCTCTCCGCGCTGAACATTGCCGGAGAACTTTTTGAATTGAAAGGCAGACTGGAAAATGGCGCCAGGGACAACGATACCCTCTTGAACCAGGCGGCCTCGATTGGAAAAAAAATCGATGCCGCGTTAGAGTGTTCCTGAAAGGCGCATAGTTCTTCATCACCACGCTTTCCTCGATGCAGCTGCCGCGCTCGATTGCGGCCGGTGATTCCGTCCGCGGAGCGGACGACCCGGCGCGTTCCCTCGCCTTCCTGCGGCAGTGTTCCTGCCCCTGCTTCTGCATAGATAACAACCGTCAAAATCAATCAGGGGGGTATAATGGATGGTATCATCGGATTAACAACGCTTATCGCCGTCACCTTTCTCGTCCTTGGCTTTGCCGCCGGATTTTTCTGGCGGATCATCACCGATAAAAAATACAAGGAGGAGCGTCAACGCGAAATCCAGCAGGAAGCCGACCTTATTCTCAAGGAAGCGACAAAAGAGGCAGAACTCCAGAAAAAAACCGCGCTTCTTGAAGCGAAAGACGAGTGGTTCAAGGCAAAAACCGAATTTGAAAAAGAAGCGGCAAAAACCAGGGAGTCCCTGCGTCAGGAACAGTCGAGAATCCGTGATGGCGATGCGGAACTTCGCCGCCGCGAGGAGATTATTTCAAAAAGGGAGACCGAATTCTCGGCCCGGGAAAATTTCCTCAATTCAAAGGAAAAAACGCTCCGTACCAAAGACAACGAGCTCTCCCGCCTCATGGCGCAGGAGAACGAAAAACTTGAAAAAATGGCCCACATGACCCAGGACGAAGCAAAAAAAATCCTGATGGAAAACCTGGAAAGTCAGGTGCGCTATGAAGCGGCACAGATGATCAAGGAGATCAAGGACCAGGCAAAAAACGAAGCGGAACGAGAATCCAAGGAGATCATCGTGCAGGCAATTCAACGGTGCGCCGCGGAGACCACCATCGAAGCAACCGTTTCGGTGGTCCACCTGCCGAGCGATGAAATGAAAGGACGCATCATCGGCCGTGAGGGCCGCAATATCCGCTCATTTGAGGAAGCCGCGGGTGTCGACGTCATTGTCGACGACACTCCCGAAGCGGTGATCCTTTCAGGATTTGATCCTATCCGGCGCGAAGTCGCGCGCATGGCCCTTGAAAAACTGATCAGCGACGGCCGCATCCACCCGGGCCGCATCGAGGAGCTTATAAAAAAGAGCGAAAAGGAGCTTGAGAAAAACATCAAGGAGGTCGCCGAGGAGGTGATTTTCGAACTTGACGTGCATGGGCTGAAGCCGCACATCGTCGAGATGCTCGGCAGGCTCAAATACCGCACCTCCTACGGCCAGAACGTGCTGCAACACAGCAAGGAGGTCGCCATGCTGGCGGGGCTCATGGCGTCAGAACTCGGGCTCGACCCGAAAACAGCCATCAGGGCAGGACTCCTTCATGACATCGGCAAGGCGATCGACCGGGAGACGGAAGGGACTCACTCCCAGCTCGGCGCTGAAATCGCGCAGAAGAACGGCGAAAACGCGATCATCTGCAACGCCATCGCCGCCCATCACGAAGACGTGCCGCCGATCTCTGTCTACCCGATTCTTCTTCAGGCTGCCGACACCATTTCGAGCACCCGGCCGGGGGTGCGACGAGAAACGCTCACCAACTACGTCAATCGATTGACAAAACTTGAAGAAATCGCGGATTCGTTCCGCGGCGTGAGCAAGGCATATGTCATACAGGCAGGGCGGGAGATTCGCGTCATGGTCGAACCGGAGCAGGTAAATGACGCGCAGGCCGAAGAGCTTGCCGGCCAGATATCAAAGAAAATCCAGGATGAAATGGAATATCCCGGGCAGATCAAGGTAACGATCATCCGTGAACTGCGTTACACCGAATTCGCGAAGTAACCTATGCGAATCCTCTTCGTCGGAGACATTTTCGCCACTATCGGCCGGCGGGTGCTGTCGGAACGGCTCGCGGCGCTCATGGCGGAACGGCAGATCGACTGCTGCATCGCCAACGGCGAAAACGCTGCGGGCGGCCACGGGCTGACCGGCAGGCTGGCGAACAAACTCCGTAAATACGGCGTACACCTTATCACCGGCGGCAACCACTCGTTCAGCATTCCGGATAACGACCGCAGCTTCATGGACCTCCCCTGGGTCCTCCGGCCGCTCAATTTTCCTCCGGGAAACATCGGACACGGATCAACGCTTTATACCCTCGATGACGGGAAAACCATCGGCGTCGTCAATCTTCAAGGCCGGACCTTTCACCATGAGTCGCTCGACTGTCCTTTCCGCATCGGCAAGGCTGCCGTGGAGGAGCTTTCCCGGCAGACAAAAATCATCATCGTCGATTTCCATGCCGAGGCCACCAGCGAAAAACTCGCGTTTGCCACCTGGATGAACGGCGCGGTGAGCGCCGTAATCGGGACGCATACTCATGTCCAGACCGCCGACGAGCGCGTTCTTGCCTCCGGGACCGCCTTCATCTCCGACGCCGGCATGACCGGACCGGAAGAGTCGATCATCGGCATGAAGGCGGACGAAGTGATCCACCGCTTCATCTACCAGACGCATATCCGTTACGAGCCGTCGAAATGCGGCGCCATGCTGAACGCGGTCGTACTTGACATAGACGATACCACCGGCAAAGCACGCTCCATCGAGCGCGTTTTCGAACGGATCATGCTTTCATGACCGGAACGCGCTTTGCCTTCCTCCCGCCGCAGCAGGCCCCGCGGCCTTACACGGTCAGCGAGATCAACGAAGGCGTCTCGCTCATCCTCGAATCCTCCAATACGCTGGTCTGGGTCGAGGGAGAACTCTCCAACTGGAAAATCGCTTCAAGCGGCCACTGCTATTTCAGGCTCAAAGACGCCGAATGCCACGTCCCGGCGGTCATGTGGCGCCAGAGCATGCTGAAACTCGATTATGAGCCCGAAGACGGGCTCAAGGTGCTGGTGATTGCGTCGATCAAGGTCTACCGGAAGGCTGGATATTATCAACTCGACTGCCACCGCATGGAGCCGATAGGCAAGGGCGCCCTGGCGCTTGCGTTTGAAAAACTGAAACAGCGGCTTGAAAAAGAGGGACTCTTCGATTTTGCCCATAAAGTGCCGATTCCTTCGGATATCAGGCGCCTCGGGGTGGTGACCTCCCGGCAGGGCGCCGTCATTCACGACATCGCGCGGGTGATCGCTTCGCGCTCACCCTCCATCGACATCGTTCTGGTCGACGTGCCGGTACAGGGCGCCGCAGCGGCGTTGCGAATCGTCCAGGCGATCCACGACCTTAACACGAGAAACGATATTGACTGCATGATCGTCGGAAGAGGGGGGGGATCGATTGAAGACCTCCGGGCGTGGAACGAGGAGGCCGTGGCGCGCGCTATCTACGAATCAGTGATACCCGTCGTCTCGGCGGTCGGCCATGAGATCGACGTTACCATTACCGATTTTGTCGCCGACCTGCGTGCCCCGACCCCATCGGCCGCCGCAGAGATGATCGCCCCGGACCGCGAGGAACGCTCCCGGTACCTCACCGCCTGCTCGCAGAGGTTTTCCGCCGCTTTTTCGCGCTTTTTAACCGGGGCCGCCGACCGATACGATGCGTGCCGGTCAGTCCGTTCCTTCCTTATCCCCTTTCGCAAACTGCTCGAGTACCGGCAGGTGTGTGACGACCATGCCGAGCGCTGTTCACGCTCCCTGCGTGCACATCTGCAGACCGTTACCCGGCGGTTCTCGTCCGACTCTTCACGGCTGAATGCCTTAAGCCCGCTTACGGTGCTTTCACGCGGCTACTGTGTCGTGACCGCTCCGGACGGACAAGCGGTACGCGATGCCGGGCAGCTTGTTGCCGGACTAACCGTTGCCATGAGGTTCCATAAAGGGTCGGCCTCGGCGCGTATACTGACCTCTTCATCGCCGCACTCCTGAAACCATTGATCCGTTTCCCGGGTTTGATTTAAATTTCAAAGCAATGACCGGAAAATCGAAATCAACCCAGCACGCGTCGCCTCCTGGATCGCCTTCATTCGAAAACGCCTTGTCCGACCTTGAAGCGACCATCGAAAAACTTGAGGACCCGGAACTGACGCTCGATACATCGCTCGATCTTTTTGAAAAAGGGGTCTCCCTTATCCGCATCTGCGACGACCACCTTAAAAAGGCCCAGGGCAGGGTCACGGAACTGATCAAGGGAGAAAACGGGGAACTGGTGGAAAAACTCCTCGGTACCTCGCTCGACGCCTTCACTGCGCGTGACGGCGGGCAGGATGAATAACCCTGCCGGGTACATGAAAAAAGTCGCGGCGCTCACCGAGGAAGCGCTCGAAGCTTTGCTTCCGGCCGGCTCCTTCTACCCTTCATCGATTCACTCCCTCATGCGATACAGTACCTTCGCCGGCGGCAAGCGGATCAGGCCATGCCTTCTTATGGCCTCCTTTGAGGCCTGCGGCGGCGCATTCGGCCACGAAACGCCGATACGCATCGGTGCCGCAATCGAAATGTTCCACACGTTTTCGCTCATTCATGACGACCTCCCCTGCATGGATGACGACGATTTCCGGCGCGGCAAACCAACCGCGCACAAAGCGTTCAGCGAGGCGCTCGCCGTCCTCGGCGGCGATGCGCTCTGCATCGTGGCCTTTGAAGTGTTCGCCCGCTGCGGCAGAACCGACATCATCACCGAAATCGCCCGCGCACTCGGTACCGACGGCATGATAGGCGGCCAGGTCGTTGACATCGAATCCGAGGGGAAAAGGGTTGACCGCGCCACCGTTGAATACATCCATACCAGAAAAACCGCGGCTTTGATCCGCGCATGTGTCCGCATCGGCGCGCTGCTCGCCGACGCCCCCGCCCAAACCGTCGACGATCTCTCGTCTTACGGCATGAACGTCGGCCTCGCGTTCCAGGTGATCGATGACATTCTCGACGAGGAGAGCACCACCGAACAGCTCGGCAAGGACGCCGGTTCGGACCGCGAAAGAGGCAAAGCGACGTTTCCCTCAGTGGTCGGCATGGAAGCATCAAAAATCTATGCGAAGCAGCTTATTGAAAACGCCTGGAAAGCCATCGAACCGCTGGGGGAAAAGGGAACGACCTTGCGGGAGCTGGCGGAGTATATCCGGGTGAGAATATTTTAAGCCGAAAAAACCGGCCCTCCGTTTTTATTTATTCAATCGTCGAATTGGTGATTTCCCGTCTCGTATCGGGATGCATGGAAATCCCGGGCAGTTCGTACCATGAACCTCCGGTGTTGTTGCGGATGACCGAATTCGCAATGACGAGCGAGCCGGTATGGTCGTTGGTTATGAAAAAAATCGCCGAGCCGTGGGTGGTCACCTTGTTGTGTTCGATCAGGGTGCCGCAGAGCGACAGGGTCATGGTGTTGCCGTCGTTGTATACGGCTCCGCCGCTTCCGCCGCCAATGGTCCCCTGCTGCGCAGGATTGCCGCCATACCCGATCGCCCGGTTATGGGAGAAATAACTGTTGATCAGGGTCCACGATACGCCGATGCTTGAAATCGCCCCGCCGTTGGCGCCCTCGTTGCCAAGCGTGTCAACGCCGCCGAAGGTCGAGTTCACTACGTATACGGGAAGACCCTGGTACTGGCTGAACACGCGAACCGCCCCGCCTCCGACATCCGGCCCGGTTGAGGCGCATACATTGTTGAAAAAACGGCAGTTGACCACCTTGAACCGCCCGCCGCGCACCCAGATCGCTCCGCCGCCGTCGTATTCCGCTTCACTTTTGGAATTGCCGTCGATGAACGTCAGGTTTTGAACGGTGAGGCGGGGATGGTCCTGATTATCACAATGCGACGTGGTCCAGTGCTGGTCGGGATCACAGGTGTTCATATACAGGATGCGGGTCACCCCGCGGCCGCTGAGTGCCACCAGACCACCGCCGTCGATCACGATATCGGGGTTGGCGTCATTGAACACCTTTGCGGGACGGTCGAGCGTGATGGTGAACGGGGCCGGCCCTCCGTTGAAGACGATGGTACCGCCCTGCGCAACCGCCTGAATGAACGCCTCGGCAGTGCAGCTCTGCGGGGTCCCGGTGCCGATGACGTGGTCGGGGTTGGTGATAGCGGCTGCCGCGGCTTCAGACGGGACCGGACAGTTACCGTTCGGATTCCCCGCCGGCGGTCCGTCGAGGGGATTGGTGTGCGGATCGTGGAGAGGCGTTGCGGAATCGCCGCAGTGAACGGTCAGAACGGCGATTGCGCAGCAGCAAATCGCGGTTATCAAGACAGGTACGCGCATGCTCACCCACTTCTATTTTTTAAGGATCAGGAACACGCAGGGCTTCGGGTGGAAAGCAAACGGTCTGGCCGGTTGTTTTTCCAAAATACTATTTCCCCGTACCGTGCCGCAGATTCACAACTTCCCCGAAAAACAGCTCCATGAATCGCGCCCGGTACGGTAAAGCTTCGTTCAACAGATGGTGACGGGCACCCTTGATGAGGTGGACCGTACAACGATCAAACTTTTTTTGCAGGAACCGGCAATTGTATCGCCAATCAACGGTTTCGTCCCGGTCTCCCTGGATGATCACGACAGGTACCGGCAGGGCCGGGTAGTCCCTGATGCGTCGCTCCCAGGCGTGATGCGCCTTCGCCCAGGCCAGCGGAAAGGTACCGTACCCGAGCGGATCGCGCTTCTGAAAGGCAAGAAACGCGGTATCGTGCGAAGAGTTCCGGTACCAGCGAAAGGTCGAGGTGAAGAAGTGCCGGACGAGATGGTAGCCGGCCTTTCCCGGATGCCAGAAAGCATTGCGGACAAGAGGAGCGGCAAAAACCGCGCCGGCTACGGGAGGGTCGGATTGAGCGGCAAGGTACTCATATATCGCCGAACAACCGGTACTGTGTCCGGCAAGGACAAGCGGACCCTGACAAAACGGTTCGATCACCCGTAAAAAATCCCGTATAGCGTCGCCATAGCGGCTGAAGTCGTCAATGGACGCCGGCATTCCGCCGGAGAGTCCGTGGCCCGGAAGGTCGATCGCGGCGAAGGTATACGACCGGTGTATCGATTCGTTGATGACGTTTGCCAGAAGACCGGTATGATCGTAATAACCGTGGATAAAAACAAGGGTTCCCACCGGAGCCTCGGGTTGGAAAACCTGCGCCGCAATGGTAAAGGGACCGGACATAACGGAGCCGATCCAGTGCCGGACACCGGGGAATTCAATCCCGTAGTACCGGAAATACTC
>JAFGOU010000170.1 GCA_016926315.1 Chitinispirillaceae bacterium | reverse complement strand
GCTCGCCGGCGCGGAGGCGGCAGCCGCCCGCGAAACGATTGAGGAGAACGCGCGGCTCGATACCGTACGCCGCGACCGGACCACGATGTCCCGCGCGCGCCGCGCCGATTATAGGGAAAACAGTCGCGAAAAGAAAGGGTAGAAACGATGACCCCCACCGATTCGAAGCACGCTAAGAAAAAGGAATGGGAACTGCGCCTGTACATCGCGGGCAAGACTCCGCGCGCGGTAAAGGCGTTCGCGAACCTGCAGCGCATCTGCGATGAGCACCTGGCCGGCCGCTACCGCATCGAGATCATCGACCTGATCAAAAACCCGGCGCTGGCGCGCGGCGACCAGATCGTGGCGGTGCCGACGCTGGTGCGTAAACTGCCGGAGCCGATCAAGAAAATCATAGGAGATCTTTCCAATACCGAGCGGGTGCTGGTAGGGCTGGACATCCGTGAACGCATCATGGCGTAACGCCGACAACCGAAGGAGGGTACATGCCCGTTAGGACCAGCAAGGAAACAAAGGCCGTCATCGCGGCAGCCAGAAGGCTGAAGCACGCCACATTTATCCTGCGCCTCTACGTCGCGGGGATGACTCCGCGCTCCGCGGACGCCATCCGGCGCGTTACCGGCTTTTGCGAGAAGCACCTCGCCCGACGGTACGAACTGGAGATCATCGACATCTACCAGAAACCGGCCCTGATAAAGGGCGAGCAGATCGTGGCGGTGCCGACGCTGGTCAAACTGCTGCCGGCGCCCCTGCGCCGGTTCATCGGCGACATGCACGACGAGCAAAAGCTGCTCTTCGGCATGGACCTGGTACCAAGGGAAAAATGATGAAGGAAGAACTCAGGGGCGAAAACGAGGAGTTGCGCCGCCGGCTCGACGAGGCGCAGGACGCGCTCGCCGCCATCCGCGGCGGCCAGGTGGACGCAATCGTCGTGGAGGGCGATGCGGGCGCGCAGGTTTTTTCGCTCACCGGCGTTGAGACCGTCTACCGCCTGCTGGTGGAGACGATGTACGAAGGCGCGGTCACCATATCCAAGGACGGCGCCATCCAGTACTGCAACAAACGGTTCCGCGATTTGATGCGGACGCCTGATTCGTCCCTGCTGGGCCGGCCGCTTTGGAATTTTGTGGCTGAAAGTCAACGGGACGAATTGGCTTCGATTTTATTAAATGTGCAAGCAGGTCCGGTCCAAAAACGCATGGATTTTTTTGCGGCCGACAAGACGCGGGTTCCAGTGCAGCTTGCGGCCGTTATGCTGCAGGCGGGCGATACCGAGAATGCCTGTATCGTGATTTCGGATCTCACCGAACTCGAGGCGTCGGCGCAAACGCTTGCGGAACTGCGCAAACACCAGGAAGAAATGGATGCCGCGCAGCGGCAACTTCGCGAGTCGCGCACCGCCGCGCTCAATCTCATGGAAGACGCGCTGGCATCCAAGCGTGCGCTGGAAGAAAGCGAGGAGCGGCTGCGGTTCGCCCAGGACTCCGCCGGCATCGGCACCTGGGTCTGGAACATACCAACGGGGAACCTTGAATGGTCCGGCGAGCTTTTCAGGCTTTTCGGCGTGGATTCCTCCTGCGCCGAAGCGTCGTTCGATACCTGGAGAAAACTGCTTCATCCGGACGACCTGATTGTCGCCGGGGAGCGTATCGACGCCGCGGTAAAAAACCGCGCCTTGCTTGACAGCGAGTACCGCATCGTCCCGGCGGGGGGCGGGGTGCGCTGGATCCGCGCCATCGGCAGGACGCAATATGACAGCGTCGGCTTGCCGCTGCTCATGTCGGGCATCTGCATGGATATCACCGGGCGCAAGCGGCATGAAGAACATTTGCGGAAGGAACATAGCGAGACCCTGCTCGCCAACAGGGTGCTTCGTATTTTCATTGAGGCGACGGGGGACGAACTGTTTGACAAGGCGTTGACCGCCATCCTTGAGGGCACCGGAAGCCGCCACGGCGTTCTGGGATATATTTCCGAACCGGGACATCTCATCTGCCCCAGTCTCTCCGCAATGCTGGCCACCTGCGAAGTGGAAGGGAAGTGCATTCATTATCCCCCGGAGAAGTGGAAGGGCCTGTGGGCCCGGGCACTGCGGGAGAAGAGGTCGTTGTTTACAAACGAGGCGCAGGCGGTGCCGCGGGGACATGTGGCGATCGATGGCAATCTCGCCACGCCGATCGTCTTTCAGGATCAGGTGGTCGGCCTGCTGAACCAGGCAAACAAGATGGGCGGCTACACCGATGACGACCGGGAATTCGCCGACGGCATCGCGCGGCGCATCGCGCCGGTGCTCTATGCGTGGATTCAGAAGGAACTGCGGGAGACCGAACGGGAAAAAATGCTGGAAGAACAGAAAAACGCACTGAAGCGTTACGAGTTTCTCGCGCTTACGGCAAGCGGTCTCCTGCAGGTGCGCGATATGGAGGAGGCCATCACATTGTTGTGCAACAAGGTCCTGCAATTCCTTGACTGTCATGTCTTTTTCAATTTTCTCCTTGATACCGGCACCGGAAACCTGCGGCTTAACGCATGGGCTGGTATCGAAACTGATGATGCGAAAAAACGGGCGACCCTTGATTTGGGCGAAGCCTTGAGCGGAGACGCGGCCCGCGAAGGACGCCGCATGGTCATCGACCACATCCAGGATTCCTCCGATGAACGCGTCGGCCTGGTGAGATCGTTCGGCGTCAGGGCCTACTGCGCCTTTCCCCTTATCGGTCCCGACGGCAGGGTTATGGGCACACTGTCGTTCGGCACGAGAAGCAGGGATGTTTTCAGCGGTGAGGATCTCGCCCTGATGCAGGCGGCAGCCAATCAGGTCGCGATCGCCATGGTCCGGATGAAATCCGAACGGGAGTTGAAGGAATACCGCTTCAGCCTGGAAAAGCTCGTGGAGCAACGCACCGCCGAACTCCGTAACAGCCAGGAACAGCTGCTCCACGCCCAGAAAATGGAGGCGCTGGGACAGCTCGCGGGCGGGATCGCCCACGATTTCAACAACATGATGCAGGTGGTCATCGGTTACGCGCACCGAACTCTGCGCAAACTCGACTTTGAAAATCCCCTGCGCGACAATATCGAGCATATCGGGCAGGCGGCGAAAAGCGCCGCGACCTTGACGCACCGGCTTCTCGCCTTCAGCAGGAGGCAGATGCTGCAGCCGGAGGTGTTATCGTTGAACGATCTTATCATCAAAATCAAGCCCCTGCTCAGGCACACGCTCGGCGAAGATGTTGAAGTCTCTTACGATCTTCAACAGGAACTCGGCCATGTAAAAGCCGACCCGGTCCAGCTCGAACAGGTGATCGTCAATCTGGCGGTCAACGGGCGCAACGCGATGCCTGATGGAGGAAAACTCGAATTTCAAACCGCGGACGTGACGCTCGGCGACAGTCACCCCTACGGTAAGGACCCCGTCGCGCCCGGACCTTACGTCATGCTGGCGATTTCGGATACGGGGTGCGGTATGGATAAAACAACGATGGAAAAAATATTCGAACCGTTTTTCACCACCCGGCCGTTCGGCGCGGGGTCGGGACTGGGGCTTTCCACGGCGTACGGCACCATTCGCCAGAGCGCGGGTGCAATCCGGGTTTACAGCGAACCCGGCAAAGGGACGACCTTCAAGATATACCTTCCCCAATGCAAAGAAAAAATCCGGGCCGGTTCGCCGGACGGCGCCGGAAGTTCAGGGAGGGAAGCGGGCAAAACGATCCTTGTCGCCGAAGACAACCACATGGCGCGCGAGTTCGTGTCTCTCGAACTCGGCGACCTCGGCTATCATGTGCTTGCGGCATCCGGCGCTGATAAGGCGATTTCGCTTTCACGAAGTCATACCGGACCGATCGATCTGTTGCTGTCCGATGTCGTGTTGCCGGGCGCAAGCGGATGGGAGGTGTCGAAGGTGCTTTCGGCGGAGCGGCCGGAGATGGTTACGCTCTATATGTCGGGATACGATGCCGACAACAGCATAAAACAGGGAAAACTCATGGCGGGCGCCCGTCTACTGGCCAAACCATTTTCACCGGAACAGCTCGCCGCCGCGGTGCGCGAGGCGCTGATTTCAGGACCGTCAAGCAGGAAAGCGCGCCGGGGAAAACCTGTGTCCCCGGTGTCAAACAACGGAAAAGCGGAACCGCTGCGTATTCTCGTGGTGGACGACGATTCCGGCATCGCGGAAATCATCGCCGAGATCCTGCGGGAGACGGGAGACATAGTCAAGTCCGCCGAAAACGGAGCGACGGCACTCACGATCGCGGGAGAACTCATACCCGACGTCGTGCTGCTCGATATCCGGCTGCCCGATATGGACGGTTATGAACTGTCGCGGCGTATAAGAGCATTGAGCGACGGATCAAATCCCTATATCATCGCGGTAAGCGGACTGACGCCGGAACATGAACCCGGGGGCGATGGGTTTGACGATTACATCGCCAAACCCATCGATTTCACGCGGCTGAGGGAGATGATCGACGGCAGGCTGAAAAAGAGGCCGGCCACAGTCGGATAACCGCCGTCACCGCCTTCCGCCGGTTGCAGGAAAGAATTCCCGCGTGACAACGGGGCGGTGTTCAGTCCCCGTATTAAACCGGTGCGGGCACCGCCTCCAATTCCGGCTTACGCGCAGTCGCCCATTGTTCGAATGATATGAGCGCCGGGCGGATTTTGCGCAGGGCGGGAATGTCAGCCTCATATCCTTTCGCATTGAACCACTCCACCATGGCGGCGTAGTCATTGTCGAACGCCCGGATATGTTCGATGGGTATCTGACGACAGGTGACGGCATGGTCAAGTACCCGGCTCAGCACTTCGGCCATCCGGGGCCCGGTCAGTTCATCGCCGGCGATGTCGATCGACTCGCCGACATATCCCAGGGGATTGTCGAACGCCAGCGCAGCGAAAGCGCCGATATCTTCCACGGCGATCATCTGCAGCGGCTTTTCGGGATCAAGGCCGAGCGGCAGGCTGCCTGAGCCTATAGCCGAAAGCGTATCGGGCGCAAGAAGGTTCTCCATGAAAAATACCGGCCTGAGAACGGTTGACCGCAGCCCGGCCGCCCGGATATACCG
>JAFGOU010000169.1 GCA_016926315.1 Chitinispirillaceae bacterium | reverse complement strand
CGGCGGGATACGCTCAACATGGACATCGACAACATGGACATCCGCGATTTTATCAAGGATATATCGGCCAAGACCGGCATCAATATCATCGCCGAAAAAGGGGTCGAGGGAAGGATCAGCGGCACCCTGCGCAATATCAACGTCGAAGACGGCATCCGCGCCCTGTTCGAAGCCAACGGCTTTATCGCCCGGTACCGGGGCGATATCGTCATGGTCAGCGCCAAGGAGCAGCAGACCGCGGCCACCGGCAGGGTGCCGGGAAGCGGCGGTCCGGGCGTCTATATGCAGCGCGGCGGTCCTGGCCAGCAGCAACAGCTTGACGTAAGGGTCAAGGACGGAAAGGTCTCGCTCGATTTGAACAACGCCGACATCGGCGACGCGCTCAAGCAGATCGCCGACCAGAGCCAGTTCAATTTCATCACCTACGGAGACATTCGCGGCGAGGTCAACGCCAAACTGGTCAACGTGCCGCTTGAAAAGGCGATCGGACTGCTGATGGCCGGCACCAATTATTCGTTCGCCATCAAGGACAGCATTCTCCTGGTCGGCGACCGGAACTCGGCCACGCCGTCGGGACAGGCGCTCAGCACGTCGGTTCTGTTGCACCTCAAGCACATCAAGGCGGATAATTTTTTAACGGTCCTCCCCAAATCGGTTCCCGCGACCAATGTTCAGCTTGTCAAGGAGCAGAACGCGGTTCTCGTCACCGGCACCATGGACCTGATCGTGCAGGTGCAGGAGTTCATCGCGCAGGTCGATATTCCCACCCCGCAGATCATGATCGAAACCATCGTGGTCGAATTTTCAAAGGACATGGGCAGGGAGTGGGGGATCAAGGCGGGCAGGGGAACGACTCGTGACAGTTCGTATTCGCCGGGGAATGAAAATTACATCCCGGGTTACTGGGGTTCGATGAGCGGACGCGGCGTGAAGAACCTGGCCGACGATATCGGGCTCAGGTTCAAATCAATCGGGTATCTCCCTGACAATTTCTGGATCACCCTTCGGGCAATGGAGTCGGAAAACAAGGCGAAAGTCATGGCCCAGCCGCGGATCGCCACGCTCAACGGCAACAAGGCGTCGATCAACGTCGGCGTCACGAGGTATTTCCGTCTGCAGGGCGGCACCATCGAAAACCCGTTTGTACGGTTTCAGGAGATAAAGTCGGGTATCAAGCTCGATATCACGCCCTGGATATCGCAGAGCGGGCAGGTGACGGTCGAGATCAGCCCGGAAGTGTCCAATTCCATGGGGGACAACAAGGAAGGGTTCCCTAATGTGTCAACCAGAAGCGTCAATACGACCATCCAGCTTAACGACGGGGAGACGATCGTCATCGGCGGTTTGATACGGGCGGAAGACAACAAACAGGCGGAAAAGGTTCCGATCCTGGGCAGTATACCGTTTTTAGGACATCTGTTCCGTTCGCAGGGAAGCCAGAAGAGCACGAGCGAACTCGTCATCTACCTGACGCCTCATATCCTGAAATCGGGGGATGTCGTTGATCTCAAGGGCGATCTCGAAAAATTCAAGGAGCGGATGAATTCAAACCGTCAGACGATCGAGCTCGAACAGAAAAGGGACGGGAAAGGCACCACGAAAGGCCCGGCGGAAACGGCCGTTCCGGATTAATCCCTCATGGCAACAGAATCCTGATAGGGGCATGCAAAAAACACTATGGTCCGTGCTTCTCCAGTTATTGAACCGTGCGAGGACATCCAGTTCTTCCATCGCCCCCTGCCGCCCGAGGGAACCGACCTAGTTCTTTACATAGAAGAACAGATCGCCGGGCTTTTATTCAACGAGGAATCCCTCGATACCATCATGTACCGGTTTTCCGTTGACGATGACGGGCTTCTCGTCGCGGTGGCGCGAAAAAGTGCCCTTGAGAAAAAAAGGCCCGCCGGCGGTACACCGTCCTTTCGTATTCCGGCCCCGGTCGCGTTATGGCTCAGGGCGCGTTTTTCACTCAACGCCGAAAAAAGAGGTCTCTTGCATCTCCGCTCCGCAGCAAGCGCATGGCTTCTGTATGCCGACGCGGTGCAGATATACCATGTCTACCGTTTGAACGCTCCGGACGATTCTCCACGGGAGCTGCTCCTGGCAATCGACCGCATCAGGGGAAAAAATGCCGGCGCGTTCATTCCCCAGACCCTCCTGACTACCGAACCGCTTTCCGGATCGCTTGAAGGCGAACTCCGCGACCGGTCGATGACCGCTTCGGTCATACCCCTGCCCGACGCCGTACCGTTCGACCGCGCCGTTGCCGACCAGTGGGATTTCCGGCTGCCGACGGAACGGGCGGACCAGGAGTTATGGCGCTGGAAACGCCGCGCCGTTATGTCCGGCGCCCTGTCGGCCGCGGCGATTCTCCTGCTCTGGCTGGGGCTGGCCGGCGGCAACCTGCTCTTAGAAAAAGCCGGAGAACGGTCGATGAAGCGGTGGGCCGAGCTTCGCGCCTCGATCAAGGAGATCAATTTCCTTCAAAAAGAGACCGGCGATCTGATCGCGGAGATCTCCCTGTGTCGGAAACTGGCTGAAAAGAGGACCAATCGCGCCCTGGCACTCGAGAAAATAGGCGCGTCACGCCCTTCAGAGGCACGGCTTCAGAATCTGCGGTTCAGCGAGCGACGGAAAAAGTTTGAAAAGGGAAAGGCCGTCATGGTTGCCGAGGGCCAGGTGCTGCTCGGCGGGTATGCCGACGATCCCGTCGTAATCACCGCGTGGATGGAATCGCTGCTCAAAAGCGGAACCTTCACGGCGGTTAATCTTTTGTCAATGGAACGAAAGGGCGATCGTTATTTCTTCCAGATCGAATGCGGTCTGGACGGCTGACGGCGCGCGGGTGCGTATGACCATCGGTTCGGTGCGCAACTACAAACTGCTGACATGGTTACTGCCGCTGCTCCTTCTGGTCGCGCTGCGTGATCCGGTCAAACAGCAGGCGGCGACCATGCTTGACCGGTTGCAGACGGTGCGGACGCTTTCCGAACGCATCCGCAGTACCGGGGTGCACGTCCGCGAGCTGCCGGAGATGAAAAACGACCTGGAACGGCTCGCCCATAAAAAAATGGAGATTGCATCGTCGCTGCTGGGCGCCCGGTCCGAAGCGGGCCTGTATGAGCTGCTCATGCTCAAGGCGCGTGAGAACAACGCCGACATCATCGCCATCACCCCCCGTCAACAGAGGGCCGGCGGCGATTTCGTCGAACTGCCGCTCGCCATCGAGGCTGCCGGCGGGTATTATGACCTGGGAAGGTTCGTCGGTGCGATCGAAAACGTCAACCGGCTCATGCGCATCGAAGGGCTGGTCATGGAAAAGGACCGCGAGGGCAGGCTGACCGCGGCAATTGACATTCTGGTATACCGCAGCGCCGATACCATTGCCAACAAGGTACCGGGCAGGGGACGTCAGGAACCGCCGTTTCAGAAAAGGGAACAGTATCTCGCCGATCTCGAAAAAGCGCTTTCGGTAAAAATCCCGGTGTCGGACAAACTTTTATCCTTTACCGGCGGGGAGGACCCGTTCGGTGCCGTGGCTGCCGCACCCGTGAGAAAAGGGACCGGGGTGATGAAGGCACCTCCGAAGGGAGGAGCCTCAATCGCGCTTAAAGGAATTCTCTGGAAAGAACCTCCGCTTGCCATCCTTGAATCGCTTGACGGAAGGACGTTCATCGTCAGGAAGGGCGATACCGTCAACGGGCTCAAGATCGCCTCAATCACCCGCACCGAGGTCGTGGTTTCCTCGGCGCAGGGGAACTATGTCCTGCACCAGTACGAAGATCGCTGAACGCGGTTCAGCGATCATGCTCGTGGTGGCCATCGGCGCGGTGGTCACCTTCATCGTGTTCACCTGGGTCGCCTTCTCGCTGCACCGATCCCGCGGAGTCATTGAAAAACGCGATGTCCTCCACGCCCGGTATGCAGCGGAATCGGTGGTCAGCGCGGCGCTGTATGAGCGGACGCTGAACCCTTCAGGCCCGGTGTCGCCCGACAGTGCGGTCCAGGTGGTGCGCGCTGGCGATACCCTCTCGAACACTCCCGCTGAATCGACCATCGTTTACCGCGACTCGGTTCATGGAAGCGAAGCCGCCGCCACGGTGAGCGATGACGGGCCGTTTATCCGGGTCAGGGCACATGGCTCGGCGGGGCGGGAAACGTGGGGCATCGACGCCCGGTTCGGGCAGGAGCTTTCGGCGGAGTACCGGTATGCGCTCATCCTGTCGGTGCAGAACAAACCGCTGGAGGTGCGCCGTGGCCGGATCATCGGCGATGTCAAGGTCGCCCAGCAGCCTACCGGCGCTATTGACGGAAAGATCGAGGCCGGTACGGTTGTGACGCTGCCGCAGGTAGACGAATCAAAGCTGGAAACCGGCATGGCCAGGCTCCGGGAGGGCGGGATCGCTTTCGACAGCGTCGAGAACGTGCTGCAGGGCTCCCACGCGTTTGATGAACGTTCGTGGCCCCGCGCCGTGGGGAGCGCGGGACTTTCGGTAAGCGGTCACCTGCTTGTTCAGGGAGGAGGCACCCGGCCGTTCGCGATCAAGGGCCCATTGACGGTCGTCGCCGGGGGAGACGTTCAGTTGTCCGGGAACGTCGAAATGAGCGACGTCACGCTCGTTGCATCGGGACAGGTAAAGTGCTTCGATAACGTCCGCTTGAACGGCGTAACGGTCTCTGCCGGTAAAATGATCTACCTCGACAACCAGGTCCGCTGTTCCGGGGAGTTCTATTCACTGGAAAACCTGACACTGGCGGGACAATCCGAGATTGAGATGCCGTCATTTGCCTTTGTTAAGGGGAGCATTTCAAAAGATCCGAAAAAAACAATGTTCGGCCTCCAGCTCATGCAGGAATCGCGGTTCGCCGGGACGTTCTTCTGCGCAAGCGGGGCGAGCTTTTCAATCATCGAACGGGACGCCCGTTTTACCGGTCTTCTATATACGAGGGGGGTGCTCTCCCTGCAGGGAACCGTGTTCGGCTGCGTTGCCGCGGCAATGCTTGCAGAATCGGCTGAAGACGACCGGTGCGTGCTGGCCGGCGGCACCATCGACCGGAGGATACTGCCGAAAAATTTCATGATACCGCAGGCGTTCGGCACCAGGGGCGCCGGGTTTCGTTTGGTTTCCTGGAACGAAAATTCCGCATCTGAGCGGCAAGGCGGGGAGACCGATGAACAACCGTAACCTTCAAAGCGTTGGGCGCCGGCCTGACAGGAGCGGTTTTACGCTGGTAGAGATACTGGTGGCCATTTTTATCTTTTCGGTGCTTCTTCTTCCCCTTACGGCGCTGCTCATTGCGGATTCGAAATTCGCGGCAAAGCACGAGCAGAAAGTCATTGCCATGCTGGTGGCAAAAAATGAGATGGAAAAAGCAAAAAAAATGGTCGGTACGCTTGAAGAGGGGGACTACGCCGTGACCATGGCGGACAAGGCATGGAACGTATCGACGAAGGTCGAAACCGAAGAAGGGGCGCTCCTCGACACATTCCGGATGATAAAAAAAACATACGTCACCATCGGGGTACGCAGGGAAAACGACACGGTCACGCTTTCGGAATTCCGTATTTTGAGGGAGACCTGGCGATGATGACGCCTCACCGCTGCAGCACGCGAAACCACACCGGGTTTACCCTGGTTGAGGCGATCATGGCGCTTTCACTTCTCTCCCTTATCGGCGGCATGGCGTATTCGTTTTATCAGTTCGCGCATAAACAGGTGTTTCTTCGGGAGCAGAAGGCATTCGTATTCGATGAAGCGATGCTGATCCTTGAGTCCGTTGCGAAAAACGTAAGGCAGAGCAGGGCGACCATCATGCTCGATGAAGGGCAGTGGGTATTCCTGAAACCGGGAGGGGATACCGCGCGCTATGTTTTTACCGACGGGATCCTGCGATACAACACCCTCCCGCTCATGGCCGGCGGCAGGCTCATTCCGGGTTTTTCCTTTTCCTGCAGCGGCAATGACTCGCTGCTCGATAGCAACGGCGATCAGACGGTTGATTTCAACGAACTCGATCAAGACGGCAACAACCGCATAACCGGCAGTGAAACCGGGTCCATCGTCTGGATAAAGGCGTCCATCGTTTTATCCGAAGACCGGAGCAGGGCGTTTGAAACCATCGAAGCGGTAAAAAACCATCTCAACAGTGACGGCGACATGGTGGAAACGTATTTTAGGTAGCGAGGCGGAAGGTCGGAGAACCTCCGGCCAAGAGGAAAACAGACGGAACCATAACGTGGAACAGGAGTGGCCGTATGCGTTACCAGAAAGGTTTTACCCTTGTCGAACTCATGGTGGTGATCGTGATCATCGGCGTACTGGCGTCACTCGCCATTCCGCGTTTCATGGGCGTTACCGACAAGGCCAAATTGTCGGAGTTCAAGCCGGTGCTTAAACAGGCGATCACCCTTTATAACGCCTATTACCAGGAGCACGAGACCTATAAAACCCCGTCGGGTAACATCGAGGACGGCAACAGCGACATCGGGTTTGACCTGCCCGACGGCGAATCGCGGTTTATATACAGGTCGGACGAAACAGACGATGGCGTAACCGTGATCGCCGAAATTAAAAAAAAGATCGGGAAATATGAGAAGGGTGCGACTGCGGATTTAAACGAGAAGCTGGAAAAGAACAAGGGCGGCGGGACGATTCCGTGGTAGGGGGATGGGGGATTAAGGCGAAAAGATATGAGCGGATGAAGGAATCTTGGGATAGCGCCGGTCGTCGTTTTATCAGCCGATAATGTTCAACTGCCAACGGGTAGCGCTTTAAATTTATTATGCCTAACTACCACTATCAGGGAGTCAATTATTCCGGACAACGCGTCGAAGGCGTTGTCGAGGCCGCAGGCGTCGACGAGGCAAAGGCGCTTTTGCGCAAAGAGCGGGTGCGGGTGATCGATCTTCGCGAAAAGAGGCAGATGCCGAAACTCGTCTTTGGCAAAGGGGTGCGGCTCAAGGACGTCTCCTCGTTTACCCGCCAGTTCGCTTCCATGAACTCGTCAGCGATTCCCCTGGTGCAGAGCCTCGACGCCAT
>JAFGOU010000168.1 GCA_016926315.1 Chitinispirillaceae bacterium | reverse complement strand
TTCGTCTTTATCACCAACATCAGGGTGACCGCCGCAACGGTCAGTTCAATCATCAACGACGCCGGGAGGCAACGATGGAAAATTGAAAACCAGGGGTTCAATACGCAGAAAAACGGGGGCTATAATCTGGAGCACATCTACAGTGAAAATGAAAACGCCGCCAAATGCTTCTATATCTACCTGCAAATCGCCCATATCATCAACCAGCTCATCGAGCACGGCAGCCTGATAAAGCACGCGGCGAAAACGTTCGGTAGTATCAAAAACCTTACCCGATGCCTGCTGGATGCAATCAGGTTTATTGTCATGCTGCCAGCCGAAATCGAGGCGATGTTTGCACAACCGTTTCAGATCCGGCTTAACTCCTCCTGACCACACTGCCGAAGGATTATGTTCGCCCCCACCTCCATTAGTTATCACATGTCAATGTCACCCGCAAAATATTGCCTAAGCCCCTGTGTTACCAAAAATTAAAGCAGCACCCTCAGCAGTAAGGGAAAGGGCGGCGGAACCCCCGTTCTGTCCTGAAACCCCCTTTTCGCTCCGTAGCGCTGGGCCGGTATTTTCAGATTTGACAATTATGCCCCAAGACACCTATTTTTTTCTTTAAGATAGTCAGTGCCCGGACGGCGGAAGCGGGAAAAATGGGGAAAATTGTGCGTCTGTAAAGAACGTTTCTATATACACCCACCCGCTCCCGGAAAAAGCAATTACCTATCAGTAACAGGGGAAACCTCATGAAACTGTCGGTTATCATTCCGGTATATAACGAGATCGTAACCGTTATGGAGCTCTATCACCGCGTGCGCGCGGTTGCGATAGATAAGGAAATCATCATTGTTGATGACGGTTCAACCGACGGCACCCGCGCGCTGCTGGAATCGATTGCCGACAAGGGGACAACGGTGTTGTTCAATGAACAAAACCGCGGCAAGGGCTTTTCGGTCCGCCGGGGGCTCGCCTGCGCCACGGGTGACATCGTCATCATTCAGGACGCCGACCTCGAATACTATCCGGACGAATACCCGCAGTTGATCCGGCTGATTGTTGAAGGCAAGGCCGATGCCGTATACGGCAGCAGGTTTGTGGGCGCGCACCGGGCGTTTTTATACTGGAATTATCTCGGCAACAAGATCATCAATCTGGTCGCCAATGTGATGTTGAATACCTATCTCACCGACATGATGACCTGTTATAAGGCCATGCGTCGTGACGTTGCCCGGAGCCTGCAGCTCAAAGCCGATCGGTTCGGGATCGAGCCGGAGATTACGGCGGAGCTGTTCAAGCGCGGGTACAGGGTGTACGAAGTCCCGATCTCCTATAACGGCCGTGATTATGACGAAGGGAAGAAGATCAGGAGCCTTGATTTTTTCCGGTGCGTGTGGTGGCTCTTCAGGGCGTCGTCCCGCGTGGCCGACGTGGGTCGCGATACGCTCTTTAAAATGCGTGTCATGAAAAACAACAACCGCTGGACCTTTGAAAAAGTCCGTCCGCATGTTGGCGGACGGACGCTCGAACTCGGGGCCGGCATCGGGACCTTTTCGCGAAGGCTCATGCCGCATGTGCGTGAATTGACGGTCACCGATGTCGACCCGCAGGCGGTTGCGGGTCTTGAGGTCACGTTCCGCGGCGCTTCCGGAGTGCGCGTCCGGCGTGCGGACATCAGGGATCTCGTTTCGACGTTTCCCGGTGAAGAGTTCGATACGGTCATCGGCATCAATATACTGGAACATGTTCAGGACGATGAAGCCGCGCTCGCATCGTGCGCGCGCGTTCTTTCGCCGGACGGCAAGCTGGTGCTGATCGTTCCCGCGCATCGCTGGTTGTATGGGCGGCTCGACCGTGAAATCGGTCATTACAGACGGTACGGAAGAACTGATTTGCGCGATAAGCTTGAACGGGCCGGTTTCAACCTGTGTGAAATGAGTTTCATGAATTTTCTTTCGGTACCGGGGTGGTTTATCAACTTCAAAGTCCTGCGCCGCAAGACCATGCCGGTGCGGACGCTTCGTTTTGCCGACGGGCTGATACCGTTTGTGTCGTTTTGCGAGCGGCACCTCCGGTTCCCCTTCGGGGTATCCCTCTTTTGCGTGGCAACGAAACGGCAGGATATGCCCGACCCGGCATAAAAAGCTTTTCCTGCAGAGGCGGCATATTTTTTGTCATAGGCACGCTCCTTCGTATCGCGATACCCGCGCGGGATACTATCGAAGCGAGCGAACGCTCCTTTTGTTTTTTCCACTAATGTTTTAAGGAATATCCACCGGGGTCATCGAGGGCGGTGCATAGTCTTTGGCAAGTCAAAACGGACGTCGCTGCACTATCGGTCCTGTGACTCTTACTGCTGCGTTTGTTGTACCACCATTGCGCGCCGGAACGATCGGGAGGAAGTAATGTCACCGGAAAAAAGGGCGCTCGCCCTTTGCTTCCTGCTGTATGCCCTTTCCCCTTCTCATGCTCAGAACCTTGTCGTTAATGGCTCCTTTGAAAACGGGTCATCAGGGTGGGACAGCCTGCTGGTCGCCGGTCCGGCGCAGGCGACCAAAACCATTTCCGGAGGCGCCTACCGCATTTCCATAACCACTCCCGGGAGCGAACCCTGGCATGTGCAGTTGAAACAGGGCGGCATTGCGATGGACTCGGGAGCGGTCTACCAGTTCTCGTTCGATGCATGGGCCGATGCGCAGCGGGATATCGAGGCGTCGGTCGGCATGGATAACGGACCCTATACGCTTTACTCTCCGGCAAACGAGGCCAGGTTCAGGCCGGGAACCGCAAAACAGCGGTTCGGCGTACGATTCAAGATGCGCGAACGGAGCGACCCCGCGGCCCGCGTCCAGTTCAATTGCGGCGCGAGCGCGGGAACGCTCTCTCTCTCCGGAATCACGCTCGAGAAAATCACCACGCCGATGCTGGTCCTGCTCTCGCCCGGCGGAGGCGAGGCGTGGAGCAGCGCGACCGTTCGCACTATCGAATGGCTCGGCATCGGCATGGACCGGGTCCACCTGTTCTATTCGCTCGATGCGGGATTGACCTGGAACACCCTCAGCGCCGACGCTCCCAACAGCGGGTCCTGTGCGTGGAGAATACCCGAAGTGACCTCACCCTGGTGCCTGGTGCGGGTGGCGGACGCCGCGGGCAGCGGATTGGCTGACACCTCCGACAATCCTTTTGAGATAGGCGCATTTTTCAATATCGTGCGCAATGGCGCGTTCAGCGATTCGGCCGCTTCCTGGGACAACCTGGGCGTGTACGGCGGGGCCGCGGCGGCGGGCAGCGTAGAGAACGGCGCGTATGCCATGGTGATATCGAACGCGGGAAGCGAGAGCTGGAACGTGCAGCTTACGCAGACGGGCGTAACGCTCATGCAGGGAGAGACCTATCTCTTTTCCTTTACTGCATGGGCCGACGCCGCGCGTCCGCTCAGGGCCAATATCGGACAGGCTGGAGGGGCGTTTGAGAGTTATCTCGACGATACCGGGAAAGGGATGGTCGTGTTATCAACCGCGTCGGCCCTCTATGCCCTTGAGTCCGTCATGCTCAAGCCGACGGATACCAACGCGCGGCTCGAATTCAACGCCGGTACCGCAGCGGGAACCGTTTTCATCGATAACGTATCGCTCTACCGCAAGCGGGTCATGGGCGTCGCCGGGCGGCCGGCGGGCGGAAGCTGCGGAAGGGCCCCGGTTGCCGCATTTTCATTTATCAATGGCATCTGGCTGCTGTCGCCGGAGTCCGCGCGGGTGGTGCGGGTGAAGGTTTTCGATGTCCGGGGAAAAACGCTGAAGACCATACTCCCGGACAGGGGTCGGATCGTTTGGGACGGCAGGTCCGATAGCGGTGTCAGGGTTAGTCCCGGCGCCTATCTGGTTCAGATACGCTATTCCGCCGGCTGCAGGACGTTTCCCCTGGTCGTACCATGCCGTTAGTCAAAATTATCGAAAGGGTGATGGTGCCGCTCGTACCTCCCGTTGCCGTGATGCTGGCGTTCTCGCTGGCGGCCGTTGCCGGAGCCGGCAGCCCGGGGAAAACCCCGGACGATTCTACCCTGATATTTTTACGGGGCGTTCCGGACGACGCCGTCGTTTCGGTAAACGACACACCCGTCACCCTTGTCCCTTCCGGGCCGCTTCTTGTGCCGGCAGGTTCGATTCAAATCAGCGTTTCAGCGGAAAAAACGTCGATAGTCAAGTCGTTTTTCATGCGGGGCGGTGACCGGAGAGTGCTCAATTTCAGTCATAATCCCGATTACTCCACGATCAGCATCATCAGCGACCCTCCCGGCGCCGAGGTCTATCTCGACGATGAAAAAAAGGGGACGACGCCGATGCTCGATCCTTCTCTCATTCCCGGCACCTATACGCTCATGATTCGTAAAAACGATTACGACCCGGTGGAAAAGCGGATCAATCTCCTGCCGCAGGAGGAGCTGGAATTGACCTTTGACCTGAACCGCTCCAGGGCCTGGCGTGATTCGGTCGCATCCGCCGCAAAGGTCCGCCGGGAACAGCGCCGGTTCATGCAGCGGGTCGTATGCGCCTCGCTTGGAATCGTTTTTTCCGGCGCAGCGTCCTATTTCAACTGGGACGCGCAGAAAAATCTCGACCACGCCGAAGCGCTGTCCGCGGCCTATGAAGAAGCACGCGAGGGCTTCGACGGGATCCGCAGCGAATACCATCTGAGCCGGGACCGGGCGGTTGCGGACATGCAACGCCGCGACCTCCTTCTCGGCCTGACGGCCGCGAGCGCGATAGGCTTCTCGCTCTCTTTCCTTTTTTAGCCGCGATTGGAACTGGCACATGGCACGACGGATACCAGTAGGGGACATAACGGCACTCGTCATCGCCGCCGCTCTGGCGTCGTGCGCCCGGCTCGGTGACGAACGGGAGTGGAACAACCCGTTCGACCCAGGAGGGACCAACTGGCACCCGCCGGTCGTTACCGCTCCGCGCGATACCAGCGTCGCGGTCAATGACAGCGTGTCCCTCGTCGCGACCGGAAGCGACGACAACGGCACGGTGGTGAAATTCTGGTGGTCGTTCGATCGTGGAACGAGCTGGCCGCGCCACGGCACTCCCGGGCGTCCGGCCCGGCATGCATGGGGGGGGACGAACGTCGGCCCGCAGGTCGTTTGGGTAAGGGCCCAGGACAATGACGGGATTTTTTCATCGCCCGACAGTTGCCGGATCACGGTTCACGACTACCGGCCGCTGGTGCGGAAGGTTAATGATACGCTGGTCAGCCAGTTCGCGACGGTGGCCATGGACCTCATGGCCTCCGACACCAACGGGACGATTGTCCGGTATCTCTGGCGGACCGGTAAGAACGGACGGTGGACCGACAGCAGCGAAAGCCCGCGCCTCACCTGCTCGCATCCCGAAGGCGGTGCGGTCACCGTCGTATGGGCTGCGCAGGACGACGACGGCTTTGTTTCCTGCGATACCTTCACCATCCTTTTCAATCGCGGCCCGGTTTCCGTAGCAATGCTCTCCCCGGCGGACGGCGACACCGCCGCTTTTATCTCGTTCGATTGGATCGGGCTGACCGGTTCCGTGCGGCTCCGTTTTTCGGCGCAGGACCCGGATGGCGGAGACGATACCCTGACCTATGCGTTGTTTCTGGGGAGTAACGCCTCCGCCCTGTCGCTCTACTGGACCGGACGCGCCACGGAGCTCGTCATACCCGCACTCGATCCTTCCGCGTCCTTTGCCTGGAAGCTCATCGCAAAGGACCTGTTCGGCGACAGCACCGCGAACACCGGTTCTTTCCGCACCCCCCGCGCGCCAAACGGGCCGGCCGGCATGACGCTCATCCGCAGCAAGGGGAAGTCTTTTCAGATGGGTCTGCCGGGTGGTGACAGCACCGAAACACCGGTGCATACGGTCGCCTTTTCCCGTCACT
>JAFGOU010000167.1 GCA_016926315.1 Chitinispirillaceae bacterium | reverse complement strand
ATTCTTCGAAAAACCGCGGTCTACGTTGCCGCGGACCATGGTTTTGACAGGAATAAAACCACCCACCACAATGCGCCCGACGTTTTTCTGGCATCGAGCGACCCTGCAATCGCCGGCAGGGGTTCCCTTGCGGATATAACGCCGACCATCCTCCACCGTCTCGGCGTTTCGATGAACGAAGCCACGCCGCAAATCAATGGAACCGCACTTTCCGTGGCAAAAAAATTCCCCTTCAACTGGCTGAAACGACCGCCTAAGTGGCTGACGGCTCTCTATACGCTCGTGTTTCCGTCAATGATGCCGGGTGCGTGATACCCCATCCTCCGGGACCGACGATCCGCCTGGTTGTTTTATTTCCCGTTACTTCTCAGGCACCAAGGTTCATCGGTTCTCCTGCCAATTGCCGTGCCTCAAGATCTTCACCATACTCGATTTTCATCTCTTCCAACCGCTGAACCGGTGAACCCAAGTTACTATTTCCTTACGTACGGTCTCCCCAAAAATCGTATTTTCCCTTGGGCCGCCGTATAGTTGATCGGTTTAACCTTTCGCCCCTTTTCCTGCATTCAACCGGACTCGCGGGTATTGACCATGAAAATCCCTTCACTGTTCAACGAAGTAGGTCTTTCCGGACTGCTTGACATCGTTTTCATGACCTTTCTGATCTATTTCGCGCTTGTCTGGTTCAAGCGTACGCGCGCGGTTTTCGTGGTGGTGGGAATGTTCATCGTGGGCCTTGCCTACTTTATCACGCGGCTGTTCGATCTTCCCCTTACCAGGACCGTATTCCAGGGGTTCTTTGCCATCATCCTCGTGGCGGTCGTGGTCATTTTTCAGGAGGAGATCAAATACTTTTTCGAGCAGATCGCGAGCCGCAGCTTTTTGCGGAACATCAGGGGAAAAGTCAGGATCAGGCTCCCGCAAAAAGAGGTCGAGGTCCTTGTCAGGACCCTGAGCGCGTTTGCCCGGGAACGTATCGGCGCGCTTATCGTTGTTCACGGAAAAGACCCGATCATCCGCCACCTAGACGGCGGCATCGAGCTGAACGGCGAAATGAGCGAGCCGCTGCTGCGGAGTATTTTTGATCCGCACTCCGACGGACACGACGGCGCGGTTATCGTACGGGGAAACATCATATCGCAGTTCGCCTGCCATCTCCCGTTGTCAAAAGATTTAAGCAAAACACAAAGGACCGGTACGCGCCATGCGGCCGCGCTGGGACTCAGCGAGTTGACCGATGCGCTCTGTATCGTGGTGTCGGAGGAGCGGGGCACCATTTCACTCGCACACGGCGGGACCTTGCGCGAAACCGTTGACTCCGAAGACCTGTCCCGCAAGATCGAAGCGTTTTACCGCGAGATCTCCCCGCATGCCGAAAAAAAGCCGTGGTGGGATTTTATCACAAAAAATTACCGGGAAAAAGCCATCGCCCTTGTCATCACCTGCGCGCTCTGGTTCTTCGTGGTCCACGAATCAAGGATTGAATACCATACCTATCCCGTGGCCGTGGGGTATTCAAATCTGCCGTCCGGTTTCGCCGTGACCTCCGTTCTGCCGGCGCAGGTGGAAGTAACGCTTTCCGGGCCGAAGCGCTCCTTCTATTTTGTGGATGCGAACGACCTTCAAATCAGCCTTTCCCTCTTTAATGCGAAATCGGGTGAAATCGAGAAACCAATCTCACTCTCGCACATTACCGTTCCAAACGCCCTTTCCATTGAAACCGTGGAACCGGGTGGTGTGAGGATAACCATAACGGATGCCGGAAAGTGATTTTTTCCGGGTTCAATGGTACAATCGCTCAAATAAGAAAATAGGGACCAGGAGATCGTATGACCGAACACAGCCCGTTTCTTCCGCTCGTGCAAAATTTTTTCGAGCGGGACATCGTCAGCGCAACGCAGCACCTGGAAACCATGGATGAAGCCGACGCCGCCCGGACCCTGATCGCCCTGCCCCGGCCGCTGGCGGTAAAAATCATCAACCGGTTGCAGGCGCATTTCGCCGCCGCGCTTCTCAAGGACGTTGACTCGGAATATTTCATCGCGATCGGAACGTCCCTCGACCCCCAGTTTTTCGCCCTGATATTCATGCACCTTCCCGAGGACTCCCGCAAGCGCCTGACGGACGATCTGCCGGACTCCCTGAAAGCGCAGATACGTGAGGCCCTGACCTACCCGGAGGACAGCATCGGCCGGATCATGAGCACCGACTTTCTTTCATTTAACAAAGACGTCCTTGTCGGCGAGGCGATAGAAAAAATCCGGCTTCTTGCGAAAAAGGGATTTCCGGCGTCGTACGTATATGTGGTTGACAAGGAAAAGGTCCTGGTGGGCGTGGTGAACATGCGCGATCTCATGCTTGCCGCCGTCGACGCGCCCATTGAAACGGTGGTCCGGAAAGGGGTCTTCGCACTCCACTCCTTCATGGACCGGGAAGAGGCGGCGAACGAATTCTCCAAACGGCGGTATTTTGCCGCCCCCGTGGTTGACAGCCAGAACCGCATTCTCGGCATCATCAAGGCGGAACAGCTTATTGCCGGCATGCAGGAGGAGGTAACCGAGGACTTTCAGCGCATGTTCGGCGCCGGCGGCAATGAGAGGACCTTCTCGCCGGTCGGCTTCTCCCTTAAAAAACGGCTTCCCTGGCTTCATGTCAACCTTGCCACCGCGTTTTTAGCGGCCGCGGTTGTCGGGGCTTTCGAAGACCTGATTGCCAAGGTGACCATTCTCGCGGTGTTCCTGCCCGTGGTCGCGGGACAGGGGGGAAACGCGGGCGCGCAATCGCTTGCCGTGGTGATGCGCGGGCTGGTCATGAGGGAAATTCCGAAAAACAGGGTCTATCAGCTGATCCTCAAGGAGGGATGGATCGGGGTGGTCAACGGACTCGTCGTGGGAACGGTCACCGCGCTGGTCGCGTTTTTCTGGAACGGGAACCCGTTTCTCGGCCTGGTCATCGGCCTGGGAATGCTGGTCAACCTGGTCTTTGCAGGTTTTGCCGGCGCCTCAATCCCTCTTCTTATGAAAGCGTTCGGTTTCGATCCGGCGCAAAGCTCCAACATCATTCTGACGACCGTGACCGACGTCATGGGCTTTTTCGCGTTCCTCGGATTCGCCTCGCTGTTTTTTCCGCTGTTGAAATAACGCCGGCGCGGGTTATCTCATCTCCGGAAAAACGGTCGAATCAGTAACCGTCTCAACGATAACCTCGCCGTTTCGTATGGTCCGGTCGATCTCCGAATAGATGGTCTTGTTGTTATCAAGGATGATTTTGAGGGAATAGGAGTTGGGGCCTCTGGTAATAAACCGGATGCGCGCTTTATGGCGCTTTTTAATATTCACGGCCCTGACGCTGCCGCTCTGGTGGCGCAGATTCACGGTCATGATGGAATGACCCGATCGGTTTACGATTTCAACAACAGCGCTGCTCCGCCTCTTTTCGTGGCGAAGCCCGAGGATGTACCCCGCGCAGAACAGAACGATTGCGGCAACGGCTCCGGCCCCTGTTTTAATCAAGGGAACATCCTCCTTCCGGATTACAACGCCGGTTCGGACAGGCCACAAGTATTTAAAAAATCCGGTTTTCGCGGGAGCGTTGATCGAACCATTTTCCGGCACTTTCATGCGACGATCCTTTCTCTTTGTTTACGGCATTCACTGTCAGGCGACATGTCTCACGGGCGCGCCGTCTTCATACACGGTAATGGGCCCGTCGTGGCTGACCTTTATTCCCAGGCCGAAGGTGCTGCCGTAACGGGTCGCCGCGGCGCGCGCGCCTTCCTCCCCTTTGGT